>CACXHF010000209.1 GCA_902767305.1 uncultured Eubacteriales bacterium | reverse complement strand
CTCTTTCTGGGATCCAGCGCATCGCTGAGACCATCGCCAATGAAGTGCAGACTGAGCATGGTCAGGCTGATGGCCATGACCGGCCATACCATCTGCATGGGATAGAGCATGATGAGTGCACGGGCATCATTGGCCATAGTTCCCCAGCTGGCCATGGGAATGGAAATGCCAATTCCGACAAAAGCCAGAAACGCTTCGGTAAAGATGGCTTCCGGAACCATGAGCGTTGTATTGACGATGATGGGACCCATGCAGTTGATGATCAGGTGCTTGAAAAGAATCCGCGGCCGGCTGGCGCCAAGCACGAATGCCGCCTGTGCAAACTCCTGCTCTTTCAGAGAAAGCACCTGCGCACGGACCTGGCGCGCCATCCCGACCCAGCTACTGACACAGATAGCCAGCAGCACGGAAAAGATGTTTGATCCGAAGATCAGCATGATCAGGATGACATACAGCAGTGTCGGCACCGAATAGAGAATATCCACAATACGCATCAGAACAAGATCGACCCGCCCCCCGATATAACCGCAGATACCGCCGTAAACAACACCGATGATCAGGTTGAGGATGGCAGCTGCAAAGCCGACAGAAAGCGAAATGCGTGCGCCATACATCGCCCTCACAAAAATATCGCGGCCGAATTTATCCGTTCCAAAGGGATGCTGCCAGCTGGAACCGGCGTTCCGGTTCATCAAGTCCTGACCATCGTACGTATAAGGTGAAAAAATCGGAACAAAGATGGCAGCAAAAATCAGAATGAGAAGGAAAACGAGTGAAACCAGTGCCAGTCGGTTTTTTCTGAACTGTGCCCAGGTATCCTGAAAATAGGTCTTGCTCTGCATGGCAACGAATTCGCTGTCTTTTTCGTCGTCACTGAGGCGTTCAAACCATTCCTCCGGAACCTCTGCAGCGGGAATTCCGAGAACGGCTTCACAGTTGTTTAAATCCACCATTTTTCAGCCTCCTAACTCAAACGGATTCTGGGATCGATGGCAGCCGTAATCAGATCCGTAACGATGTTTGCAAGAATGATAAAAGCCCCGTAGAAGATCGTGAGTGCCATAATCAGCGTATAGTCCCGGTTTGAAACGCTTGTAACGAACTCTGCACCGATGCCCGGAATCGAAAAGAGGGTTTCAATGACAAAGGAACCCGTCAGCAGCGTGGCAATCAGAGGGCCTGCATAGGTAATGACTGGGATCAGGGCGTTTTTGAGTGCATGTCTTGTAATGACAAGCAGTTCCGGTGTCCCTTTGCTGCGGGCAAGAACCATGTAATCCTGACGCATGACCTCAAGCAGGCTGGAGCGGACAAGACGTGCAATCATGGCAATAGGCGCCAGCGCAAGGGCAATGCCAGGCATGATAAAGTGACGCCAGGACGAAAGACCGACAATGGGCAGCCATCCCAGGAGCACTCCGAAAACAAGCATCAGGAGCAGAGCAATCAGAAAGGATGGAACACTTACCCCGATCGTTGAGAGTACGGCCACTATTCCGGAAATCCAGCGTTGTTTAGAAAAAGCGGAAATCGTCCCGAGCAGAATCCCAACCGTCATCGCAATAATAAAGGCAACCATGCCAAGAGATGCTGTTGCACCGATGCCGCCCATGATGATGTCTGTAACCTCTCTTCCCTTTCGGTTCAGCGAGGTACCAAAGTCGCCGTGCACGGCATTGCGCAGATAGGTTGCGTACTGAACAACAAGCGGCTGATCCAGTCCGTACTTGGCAATGAGCTTCTCCTTGACGTTTGCCGGCAGCTTGCTGGTTTCACCGGCAAAGGGAGATCCGGGGATGATGTGCATTAGAAAAAACGTAATCGTCGCCAGCGCCAGCAGCGTAATGACACCGATCAGGATCCGCTTGAGGATATATTTAGCCATTAGCCGTCTCCTTTTCCAGATACCGTTTAAACCAGGCTTCAATCTCAGCCAGACGGCGCAGCCGGTGCTTCGGTTTGCCCGAGCGGGACAGAGAGTGGTTCTCTCCCTCAAACAGACACACTCGTGTCGGCACACCGAAGTGCTTCATGGCCGCAAACATCTGCAGTCCCTGATCAACCGTACAGTTATAGTCACAAAGCGAATGAATGAACAGAATCGGCGTACGTGCATTGGCGGCATACTTGAGCGGGGACATGTTCCAGAGAACCTCCATCCCCTGCCACGGATCCGTTCCGGATTCATTCCGGTCAAATGTATGCCCGATTTCGCTTGTACCGAAGTCAGACACCCAGTTAGAAATGCTGCGCTGGCTGGCAATAGCCGCAAACCGGTCCGTATGTCCTTCAATCCAGTTACACATGAATCCGCCGTAAGAACCACCGCATGCCCCGAGTCTTAACCGGTCAGCATCCGGATAGCACGCAAGCGCATGATCCAGGAAGGCCATCAGATCCTCATAATCAATCGTGCCGTATTTGCCGCGCAGATCTGCAAATTCTTCTCCGTATCCCTCACTGCCGCGGGGATTACAGAAAAAGACATAATAGCCGTCCCCGCACAGTGCCTGCATTTCGTGGAAGAACGGGGTTCCATAAGCGCACCGGGGTCCCCCATGGATTTCAAGAACTGCAGGATGCGGTCCGGGACCATCCGGGACCAGTGCCCATCCGTCCAGCGCCAGACCGGCAGCATTGACAAATGGAATCGGTTCAGCATGATGTACCTGATACCGCGCAAAATAATCATCATTGACATGGCTGAGCCGAGTAAAGTTCCCGTCTCTGAGACAGTAGAGTTCAGCCGTCCTGTCATCTTCGCATCCAGCCATGACGATCCGGTCTCCTGCTGCATCAAAAGAAAAGACAGATCCCTCCGACCATGCCACCTCATTCAGTTCCCCCGTTTCGCTGAGACAGTACAGGCTACTCTGCGCACGGCTGAGGCCGACAAAGTACAATGCATTTCCATCTGCCTTAAAGGTACGACCCGAACCGTACAGTGCATCACTCATCGGCGTACTCAGAGCCAGTCCGGGT
The DNA here is from genome assembly GCA_902767305.1 of uncultured Eubacteriales bacterium. Lineage (GTDB taxonomy): Bacteria > Bacillota > Clostridia > Christensenellales > Aristaeellaceae > Ventricola. The sequence goes on along the minus strand of CACXHF010000209.1, from coordinate 13,509 downwards.
GCCGCCAGACAGACAAGAGAGCCGTCCGACGGATCTGCCAGATAAAATTCCGGTATCTGCCCCATGCCCCAGGGCTTCATATCGCTCATGACAAGCACAATCCTGCTGCCCAGGAAAGCAGCCTCATCCACACGATACCGGTTATCAGGAATCAGGGGTCTGACCGTTCCATCAAGCGAAATCAGACCGGCCGTCCCGTACAGGGAAAGCATTTCCGTATAACATTCTCCGGCAAAGAGCACCGTCTCCCCCTGGATATCAAAGGAACGGACATTCAGATACTCCTCCGTCAGCTTCCGGAGGTCTTTTGTCGCCGGTGTATAAAGATACAACGCATGGCGAATACGGGAAACATATCCCGCACCGTTCGCCCAGTACGGCAGTTCCTCGAGTACATGATAATCTGCTGCTTCTTCACGCATCTCTTCCGTGGCATCCTCCGGCAGTGCGTTCAGATCCTCACGTACAAGCAGGATATACCTGTCTGCACCGATTTTCCGGATATCCGTGACCGTCTTTTCAATTTCAAACGCCCGGACCGCTTCTCCGCCGTCCAGACGAATCCGGTAAAAGACCGTCTTTTCCCTTCCTTTTTCAGGTTTATCTTCCTCAGTACGACAGCTCTGAAAGAGAACAGTCTGAGCATCCTCAAAAATCCGGATTCCTTCCTGCCCTGAAGCAGTCAGCTGTCTGCAGGAACCGCCGGACAGCTCTGCTATGTACAGATCTCTGAGATACGTGTTTTTCTTCCGGTCCATCCGTGAAACCGTATAAAGCACAGTCCTGCCATCCGGGCTCAGCAGCGGATCGCTGAGGAATTTCAGTTCGGTCAGTGAGGCAGATGTAATTTTATTCATTTAATGACGGCCTCCCATTTTCATACAAGTATTTTTGCCCCTGCGAAAGGGTCAGCAACATCTGGCCTTTTCGCAGAGGCAAAGAGTGACGGAAAGCCGGGGACGTTAGGGACACGTCCCCGGCAGAATAAAACAGTTTTACTCCATAACCACGGTATTGAAGTTCGCGGTGCCGCCCAGAGAACGATATCCGCTCACGCCGCTTCTAACCAGAACAGGATTGGTATAGTTGAACAGCGGGATAAGATACACATTTTCTTTCACAAGATAGTCCTCAGCCGCATGAAGAGCCGTGTAATAATCCTTCATGTCCGTCAGCCAGGCCGCATCCTCAATCATTTTGTCATACGCAGGATCATCAACCGCCGCCACGACCTGCATTTTGGTCGTCCACAGATCCAGGTACTGCTTTGCATCATCCGACGCAACATAGCCGTATCGGGAAATCTCAAAGTTGCCTGCATCCAGCTGATCGTAGAAAACACCGGACTCAACTGCTTCGAAAGTCACGTCCAGTCCCACTGCCTGCCACATCGCCTGCAGCATGGTCGCAACATCACCATGGATACCGTTGTTGGAATACTTGTACGTGATGTGCAGTGGGTTCGATGCATCATATCCTGCTTCCGCCAGCAGAGCCTTTGCCTGCTCAGGATCATATGAGAGTGCCAGCCCCTCAGCATCTGCCTCAGCGCGGAAATCACCGTTCACACCGCCTACGCCGGTCGGAACATAGCCGTAAAGCGGAGGATACAGAAGCGCTCCGCCCAGGACATCCACCAGAGCCTCACGATCGATAGCCAGTGCCAGCGCACGGCGCAGATTCACATTCTTTGCCCATTCAGGACCCGTGGATCCAGAGTTGATGGCCAGGAAGTAGTTTGAACACTGCGGCATAACCCACAGATTATCCGTACCCTGATAGGTCAAAGCTGTCTCATTGGACGGATCCATGGCGAGATCAATCTCACCGCTGCGGAATGCCATATCCTCAGCAGCCGGATCCGGCATAACAACAAATTCAAGATTGTTCAGCTTGACATCGTCCTTACCGAAGAAAGTTTCGCTCTTGGTCAGAAGAGCGCCTTCATTCTCGCTGACCTGCGTCAGAGTAAACGGACCTGAGGAGGGATAGCCTGCCTCATAAGACCAGAGGGATTTATGCTGAAGTGCGAAATCGGCACGTACCGGAAGCCATACATTGCTACCCATGATCTTGGTCAGATACGGGCACGGCGTCTTGAGTTTGAGCTCAAGCGTCTTGTCATCAACAGCCTTGATGCCCACAGCACTGGCGTCCTCTTTGGTGCAGTCAAAATTCTCTCCAGCCTCCATGGCTTTTGCATTGTACTCAGCTGCACCGTCAATATAGGTGAGCATATCATAAACAGCCCATGCATTGTCTGCACCATAGGACAGAGCACGCAGATAGGAATAGACGAAGTCGCCGGCAGTTACAGGCTTTCCGTCACTCCAGACCGCATCATCGCGAATCTTGAAAGTGTAAACCAGGCTGTCATCGGAAACAGTATAGGATTCACACAGCATATTTGTCGGATTGTTGTTTTCATCCGCCTTGAACATTCCGGCATAGATATGCGTAATGACATAATTGTTGATCACTTCGGTATTAAGACCCGGATCAAGCGTGGTAAACTGGCCACCAATGCCAACACGAAGCGGAGTATCCGCCAGAGCGCTGACGCCTGAAAGCAGAATCAGGATGCCGACAAGCAGACACAGAATCTTTTTCATCAGGGAACCTCCATAATATTTTGATTTCAGCTCAAAATGAATAATTATACATTCGCGCTGAATAAAATCGATTATAGTAGTTTGAAGAAACTTCGTCAATATCAAAAACAGTACCTGCCGGATACACGCACATTTTTTCATGTGTCGAATCCTGACAGGTACTGCTAACCAGTTAGACTTCAACAATCAGCAGTTGTCTGCCTAAAAGTGCCCCCTGTTATTCAACGACGGCGCCCTTATTTGCAGAAGAAACCAGCTTTGCATAACGTGCAAGATATCCCTTTGTCACGTTCGGCGGCGGGCACACCCACCGGGCCTTACGTGCTGCCAGCGTTGCATCGTCAACTTTCAGTTCAAGGCGTCCCTCAGGAATATTGATGGAAATAATATCCCCTTCCTCCACCAGTCCGATAAGACCGCCGCTGGCTGCCTCGGGAGATACATGACCGATCGCCGCACCGCGGGTCGCTCCGGAGAAGCGTCCGTCAGTAATCAGCGCCACTTCCTTGTCCAGACCCATGCCGCAGATGGCCGAGGTGGGCGAAAGCATTTCGCGCATTCCCGGACCGCCTTTCGGTCCTTCATACCGGATAACCACCACGTCACCCGGATGAATCTGGCCTTCATAGATTGCCTTGATGGCTGAATCTTCGCTGTCAAAGACGCGGGCAGGGCCCTCATGAACGAGCATTTCCGGCGCTACGGCACTGCGCTTGACCACCGCACCGTCCATGGCGATATTGCCGCGGAGAATCATCAGGCCGCCGGTCTGTGAATACGGATGATCAAAGGGACGGATGACCTCGGGATTCCGGTTCCGGCCGCGGGCGATTTCCTCGCCCAAAGTCTCTCCGGACACCGTCATTGCATCCTCGCAGAGAAGTCCCCTGCCTTTCAGCTCGCTCAGCACACCCATGACGCCGCCTGCGAGATGCAGATCGATGACATGGTGAGCACCAGCTGGTGCCAGATGACACAGATTCGGCACCTTCTCACTGGTTTCGTTGACCCAGTTGAGGTCGAAATCAATTCCGGCCTCATGTGCAATAGCCGGCAGATGCAGCACCGTATTGGTGGAGCAGCCCAGAGCCATATCGAGGCACAGCGCATTGCGGAACGCTTTTTCGGTCATGATTTTATCCGGCGTCAGTCCCTCTTCCACCATCTGAACAACACGCATACCGGTTTTCTTGGCCAGACGGATACGTGCGCTGTCCACTGCGGAAATGGTTCCGTTCCCCGGCAGTGCCATTCCGATAACCTCCGTTATGCAGTTCATGGAGTTTGCCGTGAACATACCGGAGCAGGAACCGCAGCCCGGGCAGGCACTGGACTCTACATCATTGAGTCCCTGGTCGTCAATCTTGCCGGCCTTGTATGCACCTACTGCCTCAAAGACAGAATTAAGATCGAGATCCGCACTGCCGCCGGGCATCCGGCCGGGCAGCATGGGACCGCCGGAGATGACCATTGCCGGCAGGTTCAGACGACGGGCTGCCATCAGCATGCCGGGGACAATCTTATCGCAGTTGGGAATGAATACCATGCCGTCAAATCCATGGGCAATCGCCATGGATTCACAGCTGTCGGCAATCAGTTCACGGGAGGCCAGGGAGTATTTCATGCCCACATGCCCCATCGCGATCCCGTCGCAGACGCCGATTGCCGGGAATTCCACCGGTACACCGCCAGCCATCCGGATTCCGTCCTTGACAGCCTGTGCGATATTTTTCAGGTGATTATGTCCTGGAACACAGTCAGACTGAGCGGAAACCACACCGATCAGCGGACAGGCCAGTTCCTCATCCGTCAGACCGAGAGCTTTCCAGAGAGAACGGTGAGGGGCCTTTTCAGGGCCTTTCTTCACACGATCACTGATTCTGTCCATTACAGATCAACCTTTCCGGACCAACTCATCTTGCTGCGCAGATCCTTGCCGACTTCCTCCAGCTGGCTTCCTGCCTCAATGCGGCGGCGTGCCAGGAAGTGCGGGCATCCGGCCTGATTCTCAAGCAGCCAGTTGCGGGCAAATGTGCCGTCCTGGATCTCGGTCAGGACCTTCTTCATTTCCTTCTTTGTCTCCTCAGTGATCAGGCGCTTGCCAACCTCATAGTCGCCAAACTCTGCTGTATTGGAGATGGAATAACGCATGCCGGCAAAGCCGTGCGCGAAAATCAGGTCAACGATGAGCTTCATCTCATGAATGCACTCAAAGTAGGCATTCTCCGGCTGATATCCGGCCTCAACCAGCGTATCAAATCCGGCTTTCATCAGGGCGGTCACGCCGCCGCAGAGGACGCACTGCTCACCAAACAGGTCAGTCTCTGTCTCCTCACGGAAGGTGGTCTTAAGGATACCCGCACGGGCACCGCCGATGCCGGCAGCGTACGCAAGAGCGATATCCTGAGCCTTGCCGGAAGCATCCTGATAGACTGCGATCAGGTCCGGAACACCTTTGCCCTCAAGATACTGGCTGCGGACGGTGTGGCCCGGGCCTTTCGGGGCAACCATGATAACATCCACATCCTTGGGCGGACGGATACATCCGAAATGAATATTGAAGCCGTGGGCAAATGCCAGAACCATGCCCGGGCGCAGATAAGGCGCAATATCCTTCTGATACATGGCAGCCTGCTTCTCGTCATTGATCAGAATCATGATCAGGTCAGCCACCTTGGCAGCCTCTGCTGTCGTCATAACCGTCAGACCGGCATCCTCCGCCTTCTTCCAGCTCTTGGAGCCCTCATACAGCGCGACAACAACATCGCAGCCGGAGTCCCTCAGGTTAAGCGCGTGGGCATGTCCCTGAGAACCGTAACCAACGATTGCAATCTTCTTGCCCTCAAGGAATGAGAGTGAGCAGTCCTGCTCATAAAACATCTGAGCCATTTCAAATTCCTCCCTAAGTTGTTTTTCCTTCGATAAAGGATTATGCAACACGGATGCTGTCCGCAGACATTGCAGGCGGACAGGACCGCAGGCATACAGTTTAAAGATCGAAGATTTCCGAGTTCATGATCTGGTTGCCACGTTGCAGCGCAACGGTACCCGTCCGGACGATTTCACTGATGCCGAAGTCCTGCAGCAGTTCAACCATGGCAGATACTTTTTCCACATCACCGGTAATCGTCAGCGTCAGTGATTCCCGTGTGACATCCACAACCTTGGCCTTGAAAATCTCCACCAGCCGCATCAGTCCCTCCCGGTCGGAGGCATTGGCGGCCACTTTGATCATCACCAGCTGGCGCTCTACCGTGTTAGCCGGATTATAGACCCGCACCTTGCGAACACAGATCAGCTTGTACAGCTGCTGAACCAGCTGTTCAATGCTGGAATCATTTCCCAGCACCACGATGGTGATTCTTGAAATGCTCTGATCCTGCGTCGGGCCTACCGCCAGGCTCTCAATATTGAACCCCCGGCGGGAAAACAGACCGGAAACCCGTGAAAGAACACCGGGTTCATTGTTAACCAGAACACCTACGGTATAGCGATTCTGTACATTCTTGTCCATTGCGTACCCTCCTATTTCCTGCCGGTCAGTTGAGGCAGAAGGAATCAATCGGCGAACCGGGGGCTACCATGGGCGCCACCATTTCATCAATGTCCAGCACGCACTCAATCAGGTAGGGTGCCTTCAGTTTCAGCGCCTCCTCAAAGGCACGGCGGAAATCCTGCTCGCTGTCTACACGGGCACCCTGGATGCCGTACGCATCAGCCAGTTTCATAAAGTCAGGGCCGCGGTCCAGCGTCGTCTGTGAATAGCGCTTCCCAAAGAACAGCGTCTGCCACTGACGGACCATACCCAGCGTCCCGTTGTTGAAGATGACCACAATCACGGGGAACTGGTAATGCGCAATGGTCGAAAGCTCTGTCAGGTTCATCCGGAAGGAACCATCACCCGTCACAAGAACCACAGGCTCATTCAGCGCCCTGGCAGCTCCCATCGCTGCACCGAGGCCGAATCCCATGGTTCCAAGTCCGCCGCTGGTTACCAGCTGTCTCGGACGGATAAAGGGGAAATGCTGCGCCGTCCACATCTGATGCTGTCCAACGTCCGTGGCCACCGTAATGGAAGGTGCCAGTTCCGACATGGCTTTCAGAATTTTACGCGGTTCAAAGAGATCGTTGGACAGGTACTCCTCCGCCATGCTCTTTGCCTGGCGCATCCAGACAGAATGTTCCTTCTTTTCAATGCGCGGCAGCAGAAGATTGAGAACCGTCTTGGCATCCCCTGTGATATGCAGGGTCGTCGTAACATTCTTGTTGATCTCCGCCCGGTCAATATCAATATGCAGAACCTTGGCATTAGGCGCAAACGCATCCGCATTCCCCAGTGCACGGTCTGAGAAACGAACGCCGATAGCAATCAGCAGATCGCAGCGCTGCATGGCAATATTGGCTGCATGTGTTCCATGCATGCCCAGCATGCCCAGCATTCTGGAACTGGACTCGGAAAGCGCACCAAGTCCCATCAGGGAGGATACTGCCGGCGCGTCAATCCGTTCGGCAAGCTCATACAATTCACTTTCAGCACCGGAGCGGATGACTCCGCCGCCAAAGTAAATCAGCGGACGTTCCGCTTTCTGGACCAGTTCCGCAGCCTGAGCCACAAACGGTTCCACCCGCATCTTGTAACGCTCAAGCGCCTCCCCTTTCGGGCGAAGCTGCATCATGGGGTGGCTGGCAGAAAGCGCCGGAATCAGTGCATCACCGGAAGCCGGAACATACTCCGTCTCCGCAATCTGTACATCTTTGGGAATATCCACCAGAACAGGACCAGGGCGACCGATCTTCGCGATAAAAAACGCCTCGCGGATGGTATCGGCCAGTTTCCGTACATCCGTTACCATGTAATTATGCTTGGTAATCGGCATGGTGATTCCGGAGATATCCGCCTCCTGGAAAGAATCAGTGCCCATCAGGCTCTGCGGCACATTGCCCGTGATGAACACAATCGGCGTTGAATCCATGTAGGCCGTGGCAATCGCCGTCACCAGATTCGTGGCACCCGGGCCACTGGTAGCCAGACAGACGCCCGTTTTCCCTGTCACGCGTGCATATCCGTCCGCTGCATGTCCCGCATGCTGTTCATGTGCGGTCAGCACATGGCCGATGCGGTCAATTCTTTTGTACAGTTCATCATAAATCGGCAGGACTGCGCCGCCCGGAAAACCGAAGATTGTCTCCGTTCCCTGCTCGATGAGACATTCAATCAATATGGCTGCTCCACAAAGTTTCACTTACGTCCATCCTTTACTTTTTTTATCTCTGCCACATCAATCAGACGGTAAAAAAACAGTCATTCTCCCTCTTAGGGCGAATGACTCGCGGTACCACCTAATTTCTGTGCTGTGCACACTCTGGAATTCATGCATTCCTTACGGCTGTAACGGGCCGCCCGGCATAACCTACTGTCCAGCAGACGTCAGAGTTCAGCATGCTGCTCGGAGGGGGAGTATTATCTGCATTCCTCTGGTGAAGGCTTCCACCACTCCTTCTTCGCTGTACAGATTTCTGCAGTTTTCTTCCTCGTCATCGCGAATCTTGCGATATCTTATCACGCTCATTTTTCGCTGTCAAGCACAGGATTCACCGTTTCATTATTAAATCCTTCACAAATGCACCTCAAAGACGGTCCAAATGCCGGAAAAAGGCCTGACCGGTCTGTGACATTATTCTTTTTCTTTCTTTTGCCGAAGGAAATCCATGAGATAACGATCAATCACCGGTGTCCACCACTCCGTATAGCCTGCCCGACGCGGATGAATCGGATCGTGCATATATCTTTCATACTGTGCTGTTCCGATTACCCCGCACATCAGCGGGTCATGAAACAGATCTATGACACCGATCCCCCATTTTTTCTGTATTTCCAGCAGAATTTCCGTCATTTTTTCATACAGTTCACAGTCAAACCAGGTTCCTGTATAGAAAACCACCGGACAATGAAAGCGCTCCTGCGCGCAGACAAGTATTGCCTCTATCCCTCCGGCCACCGTAGTCTCGTCCATTTGCGACAGATCCCGTCCCTCACAGACCTGCCCCAGCGTTTTCCCCTGGACTGCATCATTGGTGGACAGCTGAACCACCAGCAGATCCGGACGCCTGGATGCCGGAATCTGCCGCAGCCTGGCCACATAGGAATCCTCCGATGTATTCGCCAGCGTCGTTCCGCAAACCGCATACTTTTCACAGATAAGTCCCTCATGCCGGTCCCGGATGGCATCCACCATGGAATAATGCCCCGCTGCCTGTGCCCCGTAAGTCACGGAGGACCCCAGCCAGAAAATGGTCATCCCGGAGGGAAAGGCCGCTGTCCGTGTCTGCGGACAAGATGGAACCAGTATCAGTGCAGCAATCCCCGGGAAAGCTTCTCCGGCCAATTCCACGGCTTTCGCGCCGAAAGCTGCCGTCACTGTCAGTACATCTCCGGAACAGAGAACGATGTCTCCGGCAATTTTCGCTTCCGTACATTCATAAAAACTGCCTGCATCCGTTCCCGGAATCCGTTCTTCAATATGGGCCGGAGAATTTTCCGGAATCCTGCAGTCGACAGGCACAGCCCATGCCGGTTCCCCGTTCAGACTGAACAGAAACGGCTGTGAGGACGACTGTGCCAGAACAGCAGAAACCTGCAGATACAGATCATACCGTCCTTTCGTCTCCTCCGGCATCCGAAAAACAACATGCCCGCCCGGTGCCAGAGCAACAATCATTCCGTGTACAGAATCCAGCTGTGTCCCGCTCAGCCGGTTTCCGGGATCCACCCCGATTCCTTCTGTAAATTCCGCGCACGCAGCCGGAATCACAATTTTCCCGGTTCTTTCCATTCTCTGTTTTCCGTTCACTTTCCGCCTCTTTCCGGGACCTGCTTTTCAGTCAGGTCCACCTCATTCCGCTGACGGTCATAATTCCCGACGGCTATGCCGGCACAATACAGGCAGGTCTGACCCCTCCCGTCGGAATAAACGTCTCCTGCCTCAGCACCATGCCGTCCCTGCGCAGTATCGACAGACCGCCAGAGCCCTCATCTGCAGTAATCGCGTACTGCCTGTCCATAAAGACATCCCGCGGAGTCTCATACAAATGCCGGTATACCGTTTCCTGGCCTGTTCTCCCATCCGGAAGGAGCTCAAACAGCATTACAGCATTGAATTCCCGACAGCCGATATACAGTGTCTGTTCAGCAGTCTTCACGGAACTGATGCGAAATTCTCCCTGACAGTCCTCCGGAACGATGCGCCGCCTTTCCTCAACTCTGCCGGACAACAGATCCAGCCTGTACAGGCAACCGTCCAGTTCGCCAGCTACGTACAGGATTTCCGGATGACCGGGAGGCGTTGCCATGTGCCGCGGGCCGGCGCCGGATGCAACCGGCATCCGACGCACCAGATCAAGCGTTCCCTCTGTCCGGTTCAGACGGTACTCATCCACCTCATCCAGACCGAGATCTGCTGCAAATACCCGGTCACCCATGCAGAGCGTGGAATGAACATGAGGTCCCTCCTGTCTTTCCGGATTCAGCCCATGCCCGCTGTGTCTGACCAGGTATGTCTGTTCTGCAACAGTGCCGTCCGGATTGAGACGGTAAACACCCAGTGTTCCGGAGAGGTAATTGCTTACAAACAGGTATTCCCGCCTGGCCTCCATCGTGATATGGCAGGGTGCTCCGCCAGCCGGCAGACGCTGCAGGATCTGACATTTTTCGCCTGTACACCGTAAAACAGCCAGGCGTCCATTCTTTTCGAGTTCTTCCACCACATACATTATCTTCTCATCCGGGTGCAGCGTAAGCCAGGACGGATTCTCTACCTCATCGCAGACTGCTCTCAGAGACATCTGTCCGTTTTCCCGGTCAAGCTGCGCACTGAAGATTCCGGCTGTCCCCATTGGTGCATAGCTGCCAATATAAAAATGCCGGCTCTCTTTCCCCATGTTCTTGTCCTTTCCACTCCTCAGATATTCCCTCAGGAGGCTGAGCAATTTCCTGTTCCGGATTCTGTTTTTTCTCCCGTTCCGGGTACTGATCTGTCTCAAAACATTACAAAAATGTTACGTTTTTCAGCAGCCGTTCCTCACTTTTCCCCGGATTATCCACCGAGTTTTCCCACTTTTAAGCAGGGTTTTCCACAGGATTTTTCCTTGTTTCCCCCTGTATTTGTGGGAAAAGTCATCGAAAAAAGAAGAGTTATCCACAAATGCACATATCAAACTTTCAAGACCTGTGGATAACTTTTTATCGAAATTTATTACAAATATAACAAATATGACATTTTTGGCAGAATTGCTTCGCTATTGTAACAATTCTTCATGAAAGATTATACAAGACGCAATGACGGACAGGCATTCAGATCCAGTCCTGCCACTTCTCCCCGAAGCAACCGATAATAAGCCGCGCTGCCAATCATGGCCGCATTGTCCGTACAGAGAATCGGAGGCGGCATCAGCAGATGCAGTCCGTGCCGGGCACATTTTTCTGCCATTGCCTCACGAAGTCCCGTATTGCTGGCCACGCCGCCAGCCAGCGCAACAATACCGGATCCTGTATCAACAGCAGCCAGAATTGCCTTTTCACTCAGCAGTTCCACCACCGCATGCTGGAAACTGGCTGCAATATCTGCCGCAGGAATGTCTTCGCCTCTCTGACGAAGGGCATGCACCCGGTTGATCAGTGCCGTTTTGAGACCAGAAAAACTGTAGTCGTAACGTCCGCTGATTTTTACATGGGGCATTTGTAACGCCATGGGATTCCCCTCTTTGGACAGTCTGTCCAGCAGTGGTCCTCCCGGATAGGGAAGATTCAAAACCCGTGCAGCCTTGTCAAACGCTTCACCGGCTGCATCGTCCATGGTCTGCCCCAGAAGTGTATATTTTCCGTAATCCTCGACTCTCACGATATGTGAATGACCGCCGGAAGCAATCAGGCAGACAAACGGCGGCGTCAGATCCGGACTGGCAATGTAGTTGGCACTGACATGTCCTTCGATATGATTGACGGGGATCAGCGGCTTGTCTGCCGCAAAGGCCAATGCCTTTGCATAGGAGACCCCCACAAGCAGTGCTCCCACCAGACCAGGGCCGTAAGTCACTGCAACGGCGTCTACCTCTTCAAGGGAAAGCTCCGCTTTTGCCAGTGCCTCCCGCACCACCGGGTCAACACTCTCCACATGTTTTCTTGAGGCAATCTCCGGCACAACGCCTCCATACATGGCATGCAGCGGAATCTGAGAGGCAATCACTGACGACAGAACCTGCCGACCGTTTCTGACCACTGCCGCCGCTGTTTCATCACAGCTGGATTCAATGGCCAGAATTGTGACCTGCTCCGCCTTTTTCAGTTCAGCCGCCTTCGCCTCCATTCGCGTCAGCCAGGAATCGGTCCGTTCACCCATTTTTTAATCAGTCTCCTCATAAAAATAGTCAGCAAAACCAGCAGAAACACAATCAGGACAATCTGCCAGAGAGCCCGCTTCAGGCAGTGAACTGCTGCAATCTCAAACAATTCCATGGGCATCACCCGGATGCAGATATCCGTTCTGGAATCCATGAGCCACAGATCGTTGGTAAACACCAGATCATGTAACCAGTAAAAGGCCGTACTGAAATTCCGTCCTGTCCAGAAACCTGCAGCAGACAGCAGAACAACCCCTGTTGCTGTTCCGATTGCCATAGCCCGTCCAGCCCGTACGCCAGGATGTTCCGCCAGCCAGGCTCCGAAAACCGTCAGCAGTACTGCAAATCCGAGAAAAATGGAAGATACGCGTCCTGCCAGCTGGATCAGCCTGCGAACATCTGCAAAATGGATCCGCTCCTTCTCGTTCAGCTGCACCGGAAGCTCGTCACTGGTTCCACGCATATAGGAGGCCACTGTTTCAGCAAAGCGGTGCTGCTCCTCTGCATCCATTCCAATGTAAGCCTCCACCGCAGCGGCATCCCTGATAGGGTCTCCTCCATGCATCACCGCAACGGCCACGCGGGAATCCTCGTCATACAGTTCAGCCCGCAGGGCTTCTGCGTGAAGGGCATTAAGGGAGGCGCTGAAAACGACCGCAATCAGGAGCAAGGCTGCTCCTACTCCCATGATTATGGATTTGATGTTCATCTGTTTCTCCAAAAAAGACGGGCACACCGGCCCGTCGGATCAATTACTGCATCTGCAGATAGGCGGTAATAAAACCGTCCAGTTCACCATCCATGACACCATCCACATTACTGGTCTCATAGTTGGTCCTGTGGTCTTTTACCATCGAATACGGGTGGAAGACATAGGAACGGATCTGGGATCCCCATTCAATCTTTTTCATCTCACCCTTGATATCAGCCATTTTCTGTTCGCGCTCGCGCTCATGCAGTTCAACCAGTTTACTTTTCAGCATGCGCAGCGCTACCTCACGGTTCTGCACCTGTGAACGTTCATTCTGGCACTGAACTACGATACCTGTCGGGATGTGGGTCATACGAACAGCAGAGTCCGTCCGGTTAACATGCTGTCCGCCCGCACCGGACGCCCGGTAAGTATCAATCCGCACGTCTTCCATATTGAGTTCCTCCATGTCGTCCTCAATAATCGGAGAGACGTCCAGAGAGGAAAAACTTGTATGACGCCGGGCGTTGGCATCAAAAGGACTGATCCGCACCAGACGGTGCACACCCTTTTCGCCCCGAAGGAATCCGTATACATTTTCACCCGTCACCTCAAAGGTAACGCTCTTGATTCCCGCTTCATCTCCGTCCAGCAGATCCAGCACTTTCACACTGTACCCATGCCGCTCGCAGTATCGGGTATACATCCGGTACAGCATCTGTGTCCAGTCCTGTGCCTCGGTTCCGCCGGCTCCTGCATGCAGGGACAGATATGCATTGCATGAATCATAGTCCCCCCTCAGCAGTGTTT
>CACXHF010000208.1 GCA_902767305.1 uncultured Eubacteriales bacterium | reverse complement strand
CTTCTATCCATTTTTCGGATCATTGCGCCGATCTCAGCAATCCGTCCCCGGATCTCCTTTCGTCCGGGTCTGTGCACGCAGGAATTCCGGAAGAATCCGCTGCAAAAAGAACGCCCGTTTCGCTTCAGTCAGATCAGTCCCTCTATGTTTTAGTTAATCATTTTCAGAGAAGACTGTCAAGCCTGATTTCCCGCATTATAAAGCGGATTTCATCTCACTGAAGCAGCTCTCCTCCAGAACCAGGCGCAGAATGCGGCAGTCTCTGCACGGATTGCTGCAGAAGAGCATGACCGGAGACAGGATTCACCGCGTCTTTTGCCTGAATCCGGTCAGATTGGCTCTTCATTCCTGTCCATGGATCATTTTCGCAGGGAGAAATCATCGAGCCGGTGATCCGGGACCTCTTTGAACCAATGCCGATCCTTTGTCCGCAAGCGGGATTTTATGCTCCAATGCCTCATTTCTGCGCTGGTCATGGATCGGTTCTGCGGATCTGCACAAAAGCCGGCCAATGTCCGGGTTCTTCCATCCGGGGCATCGGCCGGCATTCCCGGGATAACGGGAACTGCAGGGAAGATTCCCGTCCCGTCAGGATCTGCTGAGGGGGATTGTCCGTACATGTTCGGACCCGCTGACACAGGGAACTGTCCCGGTTAAAGGCCGGGGATCCGGTGTCTTCAATCTTTATGATAAAACCGCCGAAAAACAGTCCGACGTCTGTTTTTCGGCGGTTTTCAGATTCCTGTTCAGTTCACGATCTTCGGCAGTCTTGCTTACGGACCGCAGTATTCCTTTTTGCGCAGGATGAAGAAAGTAATCGCAATCACTGCGGAAAAGAGTTCGGTGACCGCCTGCGCAAGCCAGAGACCGTTTGTTCCAAGGAACAGCGGGAGTACGAAGATCATCAGTGTCTGAATGGCAAAGGTACGGGTAAAGGCCAGAATGCCGGAAACGATTCCATTATTGAGTCCGGTGAAATAGGCGGAGGAATATTCATTGAATCCCTGGAGGATAAAAGCAAACGCATACATTCTCAGCGCGTGAATCGACAGCTCAAAGACTTTCTCATCATAGCCGATGAAAAGTCTGGAGATCAGAGGCGCAGCAAAATGCGCTACGACAAACATCAGGATGCCGAAGAGGATGTTCAGAATAATTCCCTTCTGCAGCAGGTTTTTCAGTTCCGTATAGTTTTTCTCACCAAAGTGGTAACCCACGATGGAAGTCGCCTGCATGGCCAGACCGTAAAAAACAGCGGCGAAAATTCCTTCCACGAAAACCGTCACTCCGTAGGCCGCAACACCGTCCTCACCCAGCATTCGGAGAAGCTGAAAATTGTAAAAGACAAAGATCAGCGAGGTCGCCATGTCGTTCACCATCTCGGAGCTGCCGTTTCCGCAGGCTTTCAGAAGCGGTTTAACCTGCACCCTTCCTTTGCAGAAGTGAAGCGGGCTCGAATTCGGCCTGGAGAAGTAGAACAGCGGGATCAGACCGTTCAGGCAGGCACCGATTCCGGTAGCCACGGCAGCACCGATCATTCCCCATTTGAAAACAGCCACAAAGAGCCAGTCGAACAGAATATTGCTGAGCAGGTTTCCGATGGAAATGTACAGTCCGAGTTTCGGCTTTTCTGCCGTAATCAGAATGCTCTGGAAGGTATACCCCAGAATCATAATCGGCAGAAACAGGAAGAGGGTATGACCGTACTCAAGTCCATATTCAAGGATCTCGGGCGTTGCGCCGATCAGCACCGCCACCGGGCGTAAAAACACGATTCCGATCACAGCCAGTACGACACCGCATACCGCTGCCACCCTGACGATGGCAGTGAAATAGCGTCTGGCATTCTCTTCGTTTCCATTGCCCAGTTCCGCCGCGATCAGAGCGCTTCCTCCGGAGCCGAACATATAGCCGATCATGGACAGAAACAGCTGAAAGGGATAGATGACATTCACAGCAGAAAAGGCTGTCTTGCCGATGAAGTTTGAAACAAAGTACCCGTCAACCACATCATAGGTGATGGAAATCATGATCATGCCGATGGTCGGCAGGGCAAAGAGCAGCAGTTTTGTTAAGGTAAAATGATCGGACAGTTTAATCTCCTTCATGTTTTTCCTCCAAATCGTCCAACCCTTCCAGCACTATGCGTTCGAAATACTCAATATACTTCTCATGAAAGACTCTTGTCTTTTTGTCCGAGAAACAGTTGGACGCCCATTCCATCTCCGAGTCAAACAGTCCGCTGTTATCGTCGTTCTCCAGGAACTCCAGTTCCAGACGCGCACCGGGGGCCTGGTAGCGGTTTTCCAGGTGAATCTGCAGGGGATGCAGTGCCGCCAGCTCGTCCGCATTCATGTTCTGCTGGTAGTTGACCTCCATAGGATCGTTGATGAAAGCAGAATCCTCTGCGGCAAAATAGTCATAGCTGCAGTGGGCGATTCCATCCGCAACCTGCTTTTTGATCTCGGCAATCAGCTCCTCCAGACTGTGTATCTGATCCATGTGAATGCCCACCGGCAGATTTTTGATCAGCATTCCCACGGAATTGGACGCAAAGCTTCCCAGACGGTTGTTAAAGATCCAGTTGGTCATGATATCATTTTTGCCACTGGTCTCATGCAGAGTCAGAATAGCCGCCGCAATGGCAATGACGCTCCTTGAGGTATTCAGACGGGCTTCTGCGGCTTCCAGGTCGCTGGCATCAAACGGGAAACGGATCACGCGGCCTGCCGCCGTAGGAACGTCTTCCTCCCGGTCAGGTTCGGGAATCCGGCACCAGTCACAGTTGCCGTACTTGTTTTCAAAATAAGCCTTGTCTTCCAGATACTTGGGCGAATTACGGACACTGTCCTCATTGGCGAGATACGAACAGTAATAATCAGGGGGAAGCGGCTCGCCCATGTAAGCCTTGACGATGCTGGACATGACAAGACCGATGCAGGCTCCGTCCATTGCCAGGTGGTGCACGTCATAGAAGAGATAGCAGTACCGACTGGTGAGGAACATCCGCACCCGCAGCAGTGGCGATTTGATCAGCGGGAAATACTGCACCAGCTCATCCTTCATGCGGATCACGTCCATATCGGTACACTTTTCGAACTGAACCTCAGGAATCAGATCCGGACAGTAGGTCTGAGTCAGTTCTGCTCTTTCGTTGAAACTGATCATCATCGACAGTGCGGGATGATGATGGATGGCCTGATTAACCGCCTGTCTCAGGCGTTCCGGATCGGTCTTTTTGTTAAAGCGGAACAGGTAATACATGTTGTTCCACATGGTGGAATCCACACTTGTAAGCTGATAGTCGATCAGCTTCGTCTGCATGGCGCTGAGATAATGAGGTTTTTTCCGTTCCTCAGCCTCGATCTCATCCAGAGACTTCCCCTGTTTCCTGTTCCTCAGCATGTCGGCGATGCGTTCAATGCTTCGAAGCGAATAGATGTCCGCACTGGTCACCCCGTGATCCATGAGCTTTGACGTCAGTACCATGCTTTTCAGCGAATCTCCGCCAAGCTCAAAGAAATCATCCTCTACGCTGATCTGATCCTTTCCTATATTCAGAACCTCGGCAAAGGTATCCCGCAGCCAGACCTCCATATCATTCCGCGGAGCGGTCACATTCCGTTCGGTCCGAACCGGCTGCGGATCAGGAAGCGCCTTTCTGTCTACCTTGCCGTTGACTGTTTCCGGCAGACTGTCCATCTGAACGATGACAGACGGGATCATGTACTCCGGCAGCCGTTTGCCCATAAAGGCCCGCAGTGCATCCAGATCAATGACTTCCGCAGAGGTGATATAGCCTGCAAGATAATCCGAGTCGCTATGGCAAAGCTTGACCGCGCTGCCCTTGATATCCGGATAGCTGCCCATGACGCGTTCAATCTCATCCAGCTCAATGCGGAAGCCCCTCAGCTTAATCTGATTGTCGATCCGGCCCCAGATACAGATCCGGCCGTCCTCCGTCCACGAGGCAAGATCCCCGCTATGGTAGGCGCGCATTCCCTGAAAGGTAAAAAAGGCCGCTGCAGTCTTTTCCGGCAGATTCACATACCCGCGTCCGACGCCGGCGCCGCAGATAATCAGCTCGCCCTTCTGTCCAACGTCCAGGCAGTTCCCGTCAGCATCCATGACAAAAAACTTTGTATTGACGATAGGTCCGCCAACGGTAACCACCTCTTCCGGCCCCATCACGGTTGCTGCACAACCCATGGTGCATTCAGTCGGTCCGTACACGTTTGTAATCACGCTGTCTTCTCTCAGCGCACGAAGTTTCAGGTACAGATTCTTCGGGAAAGCCTCAGATCCGACGTCATAGAAGTCAATCTGCCTGAGTGCCTCCGCGCAAGCGGATATCCCAACGCTATTGGATAAAAACGTGGGCGTACAGGTAATGCCGTTGACCTTGTTGTCAATGAGCATCTTTGCCCAGAGAAACGGATCCTGAATTTCCTCGGTTGTCGCAAGACACACCGTGTTCCCGTTGCACAGCGGCACAAACTGCTCCACGATCGAAACATCAAAGGAAAATGCCGCCATCGCCAGGGCAATCCGTCCCGGTCTGGAATAGTGCATGATTTCAACCGATTTTTCGTTTCTGTACACGTAATTGGCAAGGTTTCCCTGTTCGATCATGACCCCCTTGGGACGCCCTGTAGAGCCGGAGGTATAAATACAGTAAGCCAGATCGCCGGAAGCGATTCCCTCTGCTGAGGGATAGGTGTCATCGGTCTGTGTTTCAAGGATGTCCTCTACAGCCAGCACTTCAAAGCCGCCTTCAGAGAGACCCGGCCGCTCCTCACGCATTTTTCTGCTCGTCAGCAGAACGGATGCGGAGGCATCCTCCATGCTGAACAGGATTCGTTCATCCGGATAGGAAGTGGTAAAGGGAAGGAACGCGCCATGTGCCTTCAGCACACCCTGTTCTGCCACATACACCAGCTCTGTACGTTCCAGTAAAACACCGGCCAGACGGTCACGGCCAACACCTTTCTGAATAAGAAAATTAGCTACCCGATTGGAAAGGGAGTCCATCTCTCCGTAGCTGAGTGCCTTTCCCCTGCAGATAACAGCCGTCTGCTCAGGAAAGCGAACTGCATGTGCATGAATCTGTTCGCTCACCGGAACAAAGGGAAAATTCAGTTCTGTTTGATTTGCCCGTTCAATGACGGATTGTATCTCATTTTTCCTATTGTTTTCCATCTTGATACCAATTCCTTTTTCCATCTGAATAGTCGATTGAAGTATATGATCCATCGTATTTCAATTGGGTACAAGGAGCGCCGTGACTGCCGGACGGTCCGGCAGTGATCAGCACTCAGGAAGACGATGCCTTCAGGCCAGGACCTTCTTTCAGGTGTTCCTTCCGGCATATTTAGTGGAGATATTATAACAAAGTCGACAGGCGCTTGCAATCACGATTCAAATCTGTCCGCACGCATCGAGCATGAGCCATTTCTGCACTTTCCCGCTGACAATCTTGTCTGAAAACGGCTCCCCTCTGATACTGTGTCCCCTTGCCCATGCTCCAATATTTTCTGAAATCGTCATAACCCCAATCCCCCTTGCCAGGCTTTGAGCCTGTTTTTTGTAGGTCAGGAGGCTACCTCAGAAAGATCTACATGGGAAGGTATGAGGAGAAACTTTGTAAAAGATAAACGATGGAATTTGTGTGAGGATAACAAAAAAGCCTCTCCGAGTTAAGCCCTACATAGGGAGTTAGCTCAGAGAGGCATTCGTTTCATGAAACCTTTATTCGTGATACCATTTGACTTACGTTTGGTATTTGGAATCATGATATGATTCATAGCCAGCAGGAAGGCGGGTTTGATTATGCCACCAGTTCCTTCAAAAGATCGAGAACGTACTCCTTGGAAACATGGAATAAATTCGTCACTTTTGTGATAATCGTCTCATCCGATGCTCCATCTGCACGAAGCATTCGAATTGCCCCTGTGATATTGTCTTTCTTTTCCTTCTTTTCCATTGCTTTGCACATATCGACACCCTCCTGCTCAACCTCAAATTCAAGATTTAACTTCATGGCGGCATTCAGAAAAAAGGCAG
>CACXHF010000207.1 GCA_902767305.1 uncultured Eubacteriales bacterium | reverse complement strand
GTGACACGCTGTGAATCCGCTGAACAGGCAATGGTTTTACCGCGGCTTCCGCAAGCAGCTCCGCACAGAGCTCGGACGGACCAAAGCGGAAGCCGTCTGGCAGGAGGCCGGGCAGGAATACCGGCGCATGCTGAAGGAGCGGCCGGCGCTGAAACGGCATAAGGGAGCGATGGTCCTTCCCGCCGTGTCCCTGTACCGGGCACTGGTCCGCCGGGGCATCGATGCGGAGCCGCCGTTGAACCGCTATGGAGACCGTATGGGCCGGCGCTTTGCCGGAATCGTACACGGGCTGACCGGTATTCCCGGTGTCTCCGGGTGGATCTGGAAACACGTGGACGGCATCATGCACCGCATGAGCAGCGAGAAGCTCGGCTACCGGCGCCGGATCGTGTCCAGGCCGCCGGACCTGTACGGCGTGGACATCCTTTCCTGCCCCTATCATGAGCTGGCGAAAGAATTGGATGCGGAGAAAGCAGTCCTGTGCATCTGCCACATGGACAAAGCCTACATGCAGGGCTTCCGCCGCATCCGCTACGAAAGAACGGCCGCCGTATCGGAAGGTGCGGAATGCTGCGACTACCGGCTGCGGTATGATGCGCGGAAACGCTGAAGGGAGGGAGGCACACCATGGT
The DNA here is from genome assembly GCA_902767305.1 of uncultured Eubacteriales bacterium. Taxonomy (GTDB): domain Bacteria; phylum Bacillota; class Clostridia; order Christensenellales; family Aristaeellaceae; genus Ventricola. The sequence goes on along the minus strand of CACXHF010000207.1, from coordinate 2,046 downwards.
CACGACCCTGCTGGTCCTGGCTGCCATGTGCGCTCTGTCGCTGCTGTACATTCTGATCATCCCGCACTTTGCGCGGACAAAGTTCCTGATGCGTTTTCTGCCGCGGGACATCCGGGAGGCCGCCCGCGGGCACCCCGATCCTTCCGCCGGCAGGCAGATCGCCGGATATCTGCTGACCGCTATGGCAGCGGTAGTTTATCTCGGCGCCCTGGTCTTTCTCGGTGCGGACGGACTGCGGCGCGGATACGGCTTCTGGCTGCTCTTCGGGCGGTACATGCTGTTTCTGTATGGGTACAAGCTGTTCGATATTCTGGTACAGGATCAGTACATCGTGATCACGAGAAAATACTTCGTGCGCTTCTACCCGGAGACAGGAAACTGTCAAAGCTGGGATGACCGCAGCTTCAACACAGGAAATCAGCTGATCCGCCTGGCCGCTTTCCCCTTTGTCTGTGTACTGCTGGCCTGGGTTACGCTGCTGATGGGAAGGTGAACGTGCTGCGGCAGTTGTGCGGGCAGCACGCGGGGACAGAGCTGCAGCCGGCCGGGCTGAGTCTGTGTGAATCAGAAATTGTCCGTACCATGCAGCTGATCCCGTATCTGTTATCGTCTATGGGGCAGTCAGTGCGCATGCTGCGAAATGAACGGCTTCCGGACGCTTTTCCGGCAGGGGCGTGATCCTGGCCGGAAATGGGCTTCATCCATTCGGAACAATGGCTGTCCGGAAAGGTTCGGTAAGGGACGCAGAATACGGGGATGCCGGGGAAAAGGACTGCGGAAGCGGTGATTCCGGAACATGGACTGCTGGGAACGAGGTCCGGCGGCGGGGCTGGCTGCGGCGGGAATCGAAGCAGTAACCGGAGAAAACAAAGGTCTTTAATGGGAAAGTGAAAGACGGCTGGAATTGGGCTGATGGAGGAGAACATCTGACATGAAATATACCGGGATGCCTGCGGGCATGTGGATGCTGTTCCGGAGATCCTTCCGGGATCACCTGGTCTCCGTGCTGGGAATGAGCAGGGATGAAGCAGAGCGGGTATCTGCCGCGGCCGGGCCGAAGTACCGCCGGATCATCGCAAAGCTGCCGGAATTCGAGAAAGCAGATCGCTTCAAAATGAATATCGTCAACTGTGCGATGTACTCGGCGTTCGTACTCTCCATGGAAAAGCGTCCGTCTGTGGAAGAGCTGACGGACTACTATGCCGCGGCCATGATGACGGCGCCGATGCGGTTCTTCTGCCGGATGATGGGCAGGAGGAAGTTCAGTGAGAAGGACATCCGCAGCATGCAGGCCACAGCGGCCCTGCGGGCGGCGGACCGTAATCCCTATTCCTGGAACATGGAATTCCTCCCTTATCCGGACGACAGCGGATACGAAGCCCGGTTCAGCCGGTGCGGCATCTGCACCCTGATGCGGGAGCTGGGGCTGGCCGAGAATATACCGGCCATGTGCCACCTGGACTACACCATGGCTGAAGCAGGCGGTGCCTGCGACTTTGTCAGGACCTTTACGCTGGCGTCCGGCGGGCCGTACTGTGACTGCGGATACAGGAAGAAAGGGAGCTGAGGTGTAAAGCCTGCGGCCGGAACGCGTAAGCTGATGCGATGTGTTTGGCCATGGAAAAAAACGGAGAAGCCCCCTTTTTTCGCGGATGACATTGATGCGGATGCAGGAATGGAATGCAGCGAGTGGACGCAATGAACCTTCCTCCCTCTGAAAAAGCCCTGTATCCTGACGCTGTTTCAGATGCGGATTCCCGGCAGAAAACAGGGATTCCCGCTGCAATCGAATTCCTTTGCCCTCCGGTGACGGAGGGCTTTCCCTGATTGCGGAGGGGCAGAAGCCGATCTGTGTACTGGAGGGAGTTTTGGTAAATCTCACCGGCTAGAGCGGCAGGACCTGACAGCAGTCAATGCCGTGCGCCTGAAGCATCGGGAGAAGCCAAATGTACAGCGGGAAATGGAAGAGGCCGGAAACCGGGGAGAGCAGGAAGAGCAGAACATAAAGCCGCCGGCGCGCAGGCCGATGAGCTGCGCACTTGACGT
>CACXHF010000206.1 GCA_902767305.1 uncultured Eubacteriales bacterium | reverse complement strand
CAGGACGATTCTTCTGGATTTGAACTGTATGACAACCCTTCGCTTCACGATGGAGACCCCTTCAGTCAAGGCACTGATTGATCTGTGTGTGGCATGCGTGGACGACCGGATGGATGAGGAGCGGCTGACGGAGGCTTACTGCCGGGCGTATAATGCCTGGCTTGACACGATAGCCTGCGGGCACAGCGGCTTTGCCCGGGATGTGCTTGAAACCATTCTGTACACGGAAAGTCCGGTGGCGAGAATCTGCGCGGGCAGCCGGGAGGTTCCGTACAGCATGCTGAGCGGTCTCCGGCACGATCTGGATGTTCTCGGAAAGCTGACGCGGATTGAGCCTGCCCTTTTCCTTCTGTTCTGTGAGCGGGCAGGAATGCCCGGCAAGACGGCAGTCCGGCTGCCGGTCTGGGAGCCGGAGCACAGGGGTGAGCTGGAGGATTCCCGGTTATCCCTCAGAATGCTTTCCGGGGATGGGGTTCAGGAAGTCGTCTCCTTTTTCCGGCGTCAGGGTACGGGCGTCTTTGCCCAGTATGCAGCTGCCACCTGGGAACAGGGTGCACGCGGACTGCGCGGTGTGGCGGAGCCGGATCCGATTCACATGTCGGACCTGATCCTGTATGAAAAGCAGCATGAGGTGCTGGTGGAAAACACGCGTCGGCTTCTTCAGGGACGGAATGCCGGCAATATTCTCCTGTATGGAGATAAGGGAACCGGAAAGTCCGCCTCGGTCAAGGCACTGCTCAACGATTACTGGCAGGAGGGACTCCGCATTGTGGAGGTACGCCCGCAGTGCCTGACGGATCTGCCTGAAATCTTTGTGCTGCTCCGCGGCCAGCCCTGCAAGTTTATTGTCTTTGTCGATGATCTGGCGTTTAACGATTCCTGCCCGGAATATACGGCACTGAAGACGGTTCTGGAGGGCGGACTTGAAGTCCGGCCGCAGAATGTGGTGGTGTATGCGACGAGCAACCGCCGCAACATTGTCCGGCAGTCCTTCTCGGAGAGGGAGGACGATGTGAATGCGCGCGACACGCTGGAGGAGAAATTCTCACTGGCAGACCGCTTTGATCTCCGCCTGACCTTCCAGGAGCCGACGCAGGATCAGTATTTCAGCATCTGTCAGAGCCTGATTGAAGGACGGAATCTGAATGTGGACTGGGGCGAGGTCATGCCGAGAGCGAGAGCCTGGACACTCAGTCACGGCGGGCGTTCGCCGCGTGTGGCACGGCAGTTTGTGGATGCACTCGAAAGCGAACTTGCCGAGCAGACGGATGCGGCTGCCGAGGCAGAGGCAGCCGGTGAAAACGGGGCAGATGAGGCCGAATGAGCACACGGAAACATCTGACAGCGGGCACTGTTGCCGGAGCTCTTCTGCTTCTGGTTTTCGCTCTGGCGGGAGCAGCGGTCTTTTACGGGTTCATGGTCTACCAGTCCGTGCCGGAGGAAGGAACGGATACGCCGGTTTCGGGAACGTTATCCGGACTGGATCCTGCGCATCTTCTTCCGCGGACTTCTCCGGTGCCCGGGGAACCGGTGCCGGTGATCCTGCTGCAGAATCTGAAATATATCGGGAGGCAGACGCAAAACGGCAGAGTCCGGGATCAGGACTGCACGCAGATGACCGATGTCTATGTACTTGACGACGGCCGGCAGGTCCGGGCGATCACGGCATGGCCGCCCGCCTGGCTTGAAACGCTGGCAGGGTCCGGATGGGTTCCACAGCTGATTACCGGTTTCAGCATCGGCACGCTGCCTGCGGTGTTTTATCTGAACGGGTCACAGTCCATGCTGATTGCCAGAGAAGATCCGTATGTATATGCCATTCAGGTGACTGGGGAGGATGCGGACGGGCAGACCGTCTATGCACTGGGCGTTCTGGCATCCGTTGTTGCAAATGGAACGGGCGAAGCCCCTTCCGGGACATAAAAAAAGACGTTCACTGAACGTCTTTTTTCTTTCGGAAAAGTTATTCTGCCCTGCGCAGCTGGGTCAGGACGATTCCGGTGACAAACAGGAGGGTGCCGGTAATGATCCAGATGCTGACCGGTTCATGGAAAAACAGGATGCCCCATCCAATGGAGAAAAAGACCATGGTGCTCTGGAGGAGGGCGACCATCTGAAAGGGAACCAGCGGAATAGCCCGGGCGTTCAGGTAGAAGCCGATGCCGGTGATAAAGCCGAAAAAGGCGATGGCGGTAATGGCAGCGGGTGAGGGGATTCCGGCGGGCATGACACGACCTTCGCCCAGAGGAACGAAAAAGGCCATGACGGCAGCGATGGAGAACATGAACAGATTGCTGTCAAGGACATCAAAGTCATCTGCCACTTTTTTCTGCGCAAAAACGAACAGTCCCGCAAAAATGCCGGCGATAATGTAGAGAACGGTCAGACGAAGATTCCCGCTCAGAAGAGTCTCGACGGACATGCCGTTCCAGGAGATGAGAAAGATGCCGGTCACACACAGCAGCACGCCTGCCAGACGCTGCGGGGTCATGCGTTCTCTGAGCAGCGTCACGCCAAGGATGGTCAGCAGGATCATCTGAACCGGCTGTGTCAGGATATTCCCGTAGGAGACTCCTTCGGAGAGGGCGATGTTTTCCGCTGTATAGGAGAGAAATTTGGAGACGGCGCCGAACGCAAGCCATTTCCAGTGAATTTTGAGAGAAGAACGGAAATCGGCACGAAGCGGCTTCCTCAGAATCAGCTTCAGCAGCAGCAGCCAGAAAACGCCGATAAAAAACCGGAAGAAAGTGATCATGGACGGCGAAAAGAAAGGCTTGATTGCTTTTACACAGGTGCCGCCGAAGCTGAAAAGAAGTGCAACCGTGACAAGATAAAGGTATCCCATTTTGTTTCTCCTTCCGAATTCCGCTGAAAAGGATGACCGTCGGAGGAAGACTTGTTTTCATCCGTTCGGACGGTATCTCCGCGCTATTTTACTCACTTTGCACGGTATTGACAAGATGGAAAAACAGAACCGGCAGACGGAGGGATACAGACCGGGGAATAAAACAAAAAAGACAACGGAAAATGCCGCTGTCTTTCAAAATATGCCAAAATTGTACAAAAAAATATCTGAAAACTTTCAAGTCAAAATTATTGACAAGACTTCAAAAAAGGTATAAAATACTATATTGCATTAGTATGCATAATAGGAATTTTCTACCCCTATTCCGCTGTTGAGGCTATTTTACACGAGAAAATGTTATTTGACAATGGGTTGTGAGAAGAAAAATGAATATTGTGCATCCTTTCTCCGAGAGCACTCTCATCTGGCGATGAAAGGCTGAGGACAAAACCGGGAGAATCTGAGGATCTCTCATGAATCGATAAGTTAGGGGTGATGGCATTCATGGTGAATGTTCGCGATGAACGCGACGAGGCTGAAATCATGAAGTACGTCGGTG
>CACXHF010000205.1 GCA_902767305.1 uncultured Eubacteriales bacterium | reverse complement strand
ATGTTCTCTGACTTTCTTATGCATGCTTTGATCAGCAGGCCGATATGCAGCCATGGGGACAGATTTCATTCCCTTTTCCCAATATCCATCTTTTTCATCGTCAACACAGCTTTTCCATTCGACAAGGATAAATATCTCTTTTCCCGGATCAGGTTTGTTCTTAAATGAAGGCTTTCCCCCATTTAACCTTCATAATCGATTTTTGTTCACCTTTATCATTGACAGTAAATGTCTTCATGGGAATAGCGTTTGCTGTACACTCTCCTATGCCGACAAAATCATATCCAGCAATATGACAATATACATCATCTCCGACCTGGATATTTTTTACATATTTGTCTGTTCCATCAATACTCGAAGAGAGGAAACCATCCTTTAAGGCGTCTTTCCAGCTTCTTTCATAATACTTACTGTACACTCTTCTGCTTTATCTTTTTAAAGAACTCTTTTTCTTCTTCATCATCCCATCCACCAGCAATCGCTTTAATATCGTCTGGATTCCCTATATCACCTGCTGTCGACTCTTTTCCAGATACTCCTGTTCAATTTCCGGCAGCATTTTATCCTTTGTATCATCTGACGACAGAAAAGATCAACGTCCTGGTTTTTTAAATTTCCATTGGTGAATGACTTATGGGTACTCGGCTGGGTGCCCTTCTGATTAGAACCCCTGCTCCATTCTGATCGGAATATGCGCTTCAAATTGTCGTTTTCGCATCTTTGCTGCGTGAATCAGGGTTTTCCGGCCAGCTGCAGATCGATCGTATCAAATAGCGAAATGATTCCGCCATGTCGGTTGATCGTATCCTCTACCGCATCAAAAAAGCGTTCACGGATGCGCTCCTCGATGGTGATATGATCGGAGTATGTGCTGATCAGCGTTCTGTATTCTGCAGCTGAAAGAGTTCGTACTCTGTGAAACAGCACATACCGTGTCTCCGTAAAACCATATTTGACTGCGATCGCTGCCCTTTCCGCAGCCTTCTCCTCAGTATATTCACGGCTCTGTTCCGGTTCTGTTTTGTAGTATGGATAATAGTATTCCGCATAGGCCTTCTGTATCTCTTCGAAAAGCACAGGATTATCCTTTGCCTGGTACGGATGATTGGCAAACCGGGCAAAGGCTCCGCCTGATTTCAGAATGCGAAACACCTTCAGATAGCCGATCTCTTCAGAGATCCGGTGAAATGCGGAAGCTGAAAAAACAAGATCGAATGAATCATCCGGAAGGTCCGCGTCCTCGAATTTGCCTGTGAGCACGGAAAAGCGGGGATAGTTTCTGAACTTTTCCCGACAAAGCTGAGCAAGTTTATCCCCGTATTCCACTGCGGTCAGCATACACCCTGTCTTAAGCACGGGAAGTGTGGCCTGACCTCCGCCGATACCGATTTCCACCGCACTGCAGAAAGCATCAAGCGGTGCATAAGCAAAAAGCGTCTGATACAGTTCATCCGTATAGCCAGGACGAATTGTTTCATACGTATTCGCTGCCGTATTGAACGTCCATTCCTTTCCCTGATTCATCGGCATTTTTCTGATTCACCTTATTTTGTACAGAACAGCGTTCATGGCCGTTCACATATTCCACAGACGGAACACTTTTCCCGAAAGTGCCTGATTGCTGTCTGTCGTCAAAGTGTGGAAGATCTGCAGAAGCCTTTCTGAATAGGGCTGCATGATCCGTCACATCTTCCCGCAGGTTTTCCTCAGTCTTTGAAATGAATCCTCTGAAATCAAAGAATTCGCTGGCTTGAACACGGCTGCAAAGTCAGTTCTGTGATATCCTGTTGTCATGAATATCGTTCCTGAGCAGCAGGATGGCGAAAAACAGAACCAGGAAGATGACCTGAAAACTGCCCGGATTCCGTATGCACTGCAAAGCGGAAACAGCAGCTCAGAATTCTCCGGAGAGAATGCTGTCGATGATTTTCCTTCCCACATCGAACGTGCTTTTCATGTTTACAGCAAAGATATCCGCTGCCTCGATACTGTCCTCACTCGCCAGAGTCATTGCCTCTGCACTGCCCCACAGCGATTCCGGCGTAGCGCCCAGCATGAATACATCCATATTCACACTGCCGCGGATCATGATCAGACGGTCCAGCATTCCCATCCGCTGAACTGTCCGGGCTACGGCGATGTCCTCCATTTCTGTCGACACATACGGATCAGGGCACGCGTAGGTTTCCGTCATGAGCAGGGCGTTTGCATGTCCGTGCACGCCTTTCCAGTAATTATCGGCTGTGACTGTGGTTCCTTTAAGAACACGAGGATCCCGGACAGCCCATGCAGCACCGTCAAAAGCGTGACTCATGTAATTCCGCGTACGATCTGTGGTTGCCATGGGCATGTCTTTCACTAGTGCATAAGCCTTCTCTGCCAGTTCCTGATTCAGAATAGTCACGGCAGCGTCGGCAAAATCCGCGTCATAAAACCAGGTGGTCCCCTCAGGGTCTGCAAGATCCCGACCATCCGCATGGTGTCCCAGATCATAGTCTACTGCTGCCGTGATCAGGAAAACATCTCCCATTACCGTGGTCTCTGCGGCTGAACCCGCACAGCCGGTGGAGAGGATATACGCCTGTGAAAAATCGAAGCGTGCATCCGAAAGAACAGCCATGGTGGTGAGTGCCGCATTGATCTTGCCCATTCCCTGCACGCAAAGCGCCACACCATCCTTATAATACAGCTTCATGCCAGGCGTGCCATAAGGTACATCATACGCTTCGGCATCTGTCAGGTATTGTTCGTAGTAATACTGAGCTTCACCGGGGAAGTCCCCTGCCATCTCTCCTATCTCGAATTTAGGCAAGATCAATACCTTAACCGGCAGCGGAGATTGTGTTCCGTCTGTCTGCTCTGCCATGGAACTGGAGATGACTGGGCAGGCCATGATCATCATCAGAATCGTGATAAGAAACCTTTTCATTGTTTGATCTCCTCGCTTTTTTCTCTTTCAGTGCCAGAGTACCACAAGTATTATACCACAGGTAAACCAGCAAATTTGCACACTTCTATCAAGCCATACTGCTGCCTCTTTTTTCTATGTCATGAAAAATACCTCCCTTTGATTATTCTTTCACGACAAAAAACACCGAATCTGGCAGGGTGGATCCGTGTTGTCAAACGCAGACGTACCGAAACTTCCATCCGCCGCAGGCAGCGTGACCGTACCTGCATTCTCCGCTGTGGACTATCCTTTATGATATACCACTGCATTCCATTAAAGGTCACCTGCAATGCCGTCAAGTCATTCCCGTTCTTGTCTTTGTCTGCATCTGTGGTGACATCATATGCAAAACAGGCCTTTGAACCATCCGTCATCGCCGTCACGCACAGCACCAGACAAAGCCAATAAACCACTTCTTCATAATCTTCTTTCCGATCGGAAGGCTCACCGTTATGCCGTCAAATTTAACTTCATTCCATCACATACAAGTCGCAAAAAGGACGTACTGAGTTTCGATCTTTTTATTATTCGGACCTGATTATAGCTCAGTCCCTTTCCTGATACAATACATTTTCACCAATTGCCATCCTCTTGTTTTATATATAATATATATTGATATATCTGTTGGCGCACAGATATGCATGTTTCATCATGATAAAGTGATAAAGCGGTTTGTGGGATAAAAAAGCAGAGGGATTTACTCCTCTGCCCTGGT
>CACXHF010000204.1 GCA_902767305.1 uncultured Eubacteriales bacterium | reverse complement strand
AGTATCAGGAAGCCACAAAGCTGACAAGAAAGGCGTGAAATCATGTTCGAGGCAATCGCTGATCATGCAGGTACTGTCCTGGTCAGCCTTCTCCTGGCAGGAGTCGTAATCCGAATTATTCTGCAGCTGCGTCGGAACAAAAAAAGCAGTCACTGCAATAGCTGCAGCGGCTGCCCGATGGCCGGTTCCTGTCATCATTCATAACAAACTCAGAGGCATGGATAACCATGCCTCTGTTTATCTCTTCTGTTCTCCGAATACAGGTATGTTTTTCGAAAGCCTGCGGGCTTGGTCTGATCAGTGAATACATTGATCTGCTGCATTTTCTGACTTCTGTAATCGGACTCTTCCAGGCAGTTGGAAAAGCCCGCAGGAAAATATCTGCATGAAAGACAGGCCGGTTTTATCAGATTAGGATCGTATCCCCAGTGTGGATGTAGTTGAGACGTTCCATTCGTTCCTTCAGAAAATGATACTGGTCGATTCCGGTACAGTGACAGGTATAGTAAGTCCCGGGAAAAGCGTTCAGGGCGGCTGCGCAGGAAGCCAGCGATTCATCAAGCGGGAACTTTGACAGATGAAGTCCGCCGATCAGCACATCCGGATGAAACCAGTGCATGATGTTCAGGATTCCCCGATGGGAACATCCACTGAACAAGATGCGTTTTCCGTTTTCCTCCACCAGTAAATACTGCTCATGCCGAAAATCGTCAGATTTTATTTCTCCGTCTTCCATCATATTGAGGCCACAGGGCTCAGAATTTCTGAACTTCTTTGCGTGTAACGGATTCAAAAGCGTGAATCCTGGCCGGATTTCTTCTTGTTCATCCACATATTTAATCCGGTCGGATGCCTGAAGACGGGGATCAAGGCCAATATACTTTTCCGTTCCATTGTAATGAGGTTCGAATGCATGACGGCTCATATAGATCCTGGCATGGTGATTTTTCTCAAGGAATGCCCCGATTCCCCCGCCATGATCGTAATGCCCATGAGAAAGGACGGCAAAATCTGCAGTATTCAGGTCAAGACCAAGTGTGTTGGCATTTCGGGCAAATAAATCTGTCTGCCCCATATCAAACAGAAACCGACAGTCTTTACCTTCTACAAACAGACTGAGTCCATGCTCTGACGGAAGCGTTCCTGTCGATGTATTTTCAACCAAAACCGTAATTTTCATTCTCGCCTTCCCCTCTTTCAGGCTCATTGTTTTGCTGCTGAACGAATGAATTACGTTCCGTCCGCAGGTCAGAATGTTTCACGAAAAAGGAAATCAGGGCTTGATCAGACTCTCCAGCGTTTCAAACAGCGACTCCGGTTCAACCGGTTTGGAAAGATGTGCATTCAGACCAGCCTGCATGCTGCGCTGTACATCCTCATCAAAAGCATTGGCTGTCAGAGCAATAATCGGAATGGATCTGGCATCCGGCCGTTCCAGAGAACGAATTCTTCTTGTCGCCTCAAGACCATCCATTTCCGGCATGCGCATGTCCATAAGAATGGCATCATAGTAACCTGGAACGCTTTTACTGAACATTTCCAGAGCAATCCGTCCATTCTCTGCATGCTCAACTTCCATCTCACGCATGGAAAGGACCATCATCATTATTTCAGCATTCACATCCACATCCTCTGCCAGGAGGACGCGCCGTCCTTTCAGGTCCGCTGTTTCCTGGATCAGCTTTGCATTTTTCCTCTGGAAAGCTTCCCGGAATTCGTCCATTACCGTACTTGCAAACAGTGGTTTAGACGCAAAGGTATCTACTCCGGCTTCTCTCGCTTCACTCTCAATATCCTCCCAGCTGTAGGACGTCAGGATGATAATCGGTGTATCATTTCCAACAATGGACCGGATCTGTCTCGTTGTCTCAAGCCCATCCATTTCCGGCATCTTCCAGTCCACCAGAATCAGGTTATAATCCTCTCTGCGTGAATGGCGCAGCTGCACCATTTCAACAGCTTCCCGGCCGTTCATCACGGTTTCGCAGCTGATTCCTACCTGCCCGAGCACAAGTTTGGCATGGTCACAGGCGACGCTGTCATCATCAATAACCAGCACATTCATCTGATGTGGACGGATCTGTGTTTTTTCACTGGCAAAAACATGTTTTGACTGTCCGAGGGTAACCAAGACAGTGAATGTCGTTCCGACACCCTTTTCGCTTTCTACCTCGATGTTTCCCTTCATCAGTTCGACAATGTTCTTTGTAATAGGCATGCCCAATCCGGTAGAACCGAGTGGGCTGGCTGCGGCATTGTCCTCCTGGGAAAATGCATCAAACAGCCGTGGAAGGAACTCCTTGCTCATACCAATGCCGTTATCCTGGATGATGAAACGCAGTGTTGCCTTATCATTCATTCTGGTTACATCCTCGATGAGGAAGGTAATCGTTCCTCCCTCCGGCGTGAACTTGACCGCATTCCCCAGAATATTGATCAGCACCTGCCGCAGCTTCATATCATCTCCGATATAGTATTCGTCAATCTGTCCTTTGGTCCGGCATTCATAATGCAGTTTCTTATCCCTGCATTGTCCGTGGATAATCGTGTTTACCTGCTCCAGCATTTTCTGGAAGGAGAACTCTTCATGCTTGATGATCATCCTTCCGGACTCAATTCGGGACATATCCAGAATGTCATTGATGATTCCCAGCAGATGATGCGCCGATGCCCCGATTTTTTCCAGGTGCTCCCGTGTCTGAGGGGGAACATTTGGATCGTTGAGCGCGATACTGTCAAGGCCGATAATGGCGTTCATCGGCGTACGGATCTCATGACTCATATTGGAAAGAAATGTCGTCTTGGCCTTGTTCGCCATTTCTGCTGCATACAGTGCATCTTTCAGTGCCTGATTCTGTTCCATGGTTTTGCGTGTTTCGATATCAACGTCCACGAAACATGCGCCTACAGCATGTACCAGATGGTCTGAACGATTCTCCGGATGCCGTACGCCAGCAAAACGAACCTCTTCCCATGTTTCCCGGTTATGTCTTGAAACCAGATAGCGATAGGCAATCACCCGCCGTTCCATGAGACACGACTTGATATTCTGCGGCTGGATAAACCGCAGAAATTCTTCGCGGTATTCCTCTTTGATATTCGAATTGGCATAGGCGGTGACAGATGCAACATACGGGAATCTCTGACCTACTTCGAATCCATTATCAACCTCTTCATGTTTCTGGTAACAAACTCCCTCGTCCTTGTCCAGATCCAGGTAGTAGACACTCCAGTAGTCTGATGCCAGAGCCGTAATCATTCGGATCTGTTCTTCCTGCTGTCTGCGCTGCTCGAGAATCTCCTCCTGCAGGCGGAGACGCTGCTCCATCTCTTCCTGCTTAATCCGGTTTTCAGTATCAGCCGTCTCTTTTTCCATAGCCAGTTTTGCATTTTTCCAGTTCTGCCGGATGATAAAGGTAAACATAATCACCAGTACAGAAACTGTCAGAATGGACTGTAAGATACTGCGATGAATGATTTCATCAGAGATGGCACCGATCTGGCTGCTGATCACACTTTCCCGAATCAGGTAGGTCAGAAACCAGCTGGTCCCGTTCACCGGGACATAACTGAGCGTCTCTCGAATTCCATCATAGGTAAAACTGGCAACGCCTCTGTTTCCTTCTTCAAAGTCCCGAAGGAATTTTTCATACGTATAACCGTCTTCAAAATCTGCCTGATGCATCGCTATCAGAAGATTGTCCTCTACGGCAAGACCGCCGAGAACGGTGTTGCTGAGTGCAAAGCCGTCTCTCGTATAAATATTACAGAAAGTAGTACTGCTCTCCTGTACATCCATTGCAACACCGGAAAGCATTTCTTTCATATCGATTTCCATGAAGCAGGCACAGAGATGTCTGTTTTCGAGTGAAAGGTGCACAGGTACTGCAATAATGACTTTCTTATCTGCAATATTGTAATTCTTGATAAAAATCTCTGTACCCTCCAGATGCTGAAGGTCCAGCGGATACTGATCGATATCTGTCTGGATGCCGGTCGTCGTATAAATCATTCCGGAATCCT
>CACXHF010000203.1 GCA_902767305.1 uncultured Eubacteriales bacterium | reverse complement strand
TCATCAGTACATTTTCGCGACAAAGTTATTCCTCATGAAATACCCTTCAGACAACTTTCTTCATTTCGCTCTCAAATATGTTTATCCGAGAAATTCAGAACCGGCATCTCTTTGAATTGGAACATCTGATTTCACAGCTTCGCTGTATAAAAATCACCGGCAGAAAACACAGGCTTCTTCATTTTTAATGATGTACAGTGACTGATATGAATACGTCATGTTCAGCATCCAATCAGAAACAAACAGGAGATTTTCCTTTATCTTATTCGCTGTCAGTCATACATACCGATTGATTTTCGACCTGCTTCATTGGAGCAGCGTGGTTGCAGTGGTAGTATTTCCGTATTTATGACGGCTCTATCCCTTTCTGAAGTTTCATAACCAACCTTGGTTATAAGCATTCTTTGGATGTTTGCAATCTTTTTTGTTACCTTCGTCATCACTGTGATTCTGCGTAAAATATGCGGGAAAAAAGCAAAATAGATATTTTCTGAAATTGGACTTAATTTGGTCATACACGGACACACAGAGTAGTCTTCTTATACTTGATTGTTCTACCGTTCAATATTGTTTGATACTATATTATAACTCTACTCCCCTCCTGGCTCAAGACGTTTTCACTAAATAATCTTCTGCGTCAGATGCGTCAGATATTTCTATGATGCTGGTTTTGGATTCTCCGGCCAGGGCTGCTGCTCTCTGAAAAGTCCTCTGAGTCGTTTTTTTTCAATCCTGTAATGAAAAGCAACAACCCGGCTGCAGATGCAGTCGGGTTGTTGTCGAAAAAGGATAAGTCTTCCTAAATTTCTTATTCACGTTCAAAATGATAGGCCGTCTGAGAGAGGTATACCTCCCCTGCACGGAGTACCGGAGAAGGAAAATTGGCATGATGGATGGCGTCCGGCCAGACCTGTGTCTCAAGACAGACAGCCTCGCGTTTGCCCATTCTGCCATACTTACCGTCCCGCTCATCAAGGCCGTTGGCGCTGTAGAACTGGACGCCGGGCAGCGTTGTGCTGCACCACATGGTGATCCCGGTATCTTTGCAGCTCAGTTTTGCCGCCTTTTTCCACTCCGAAGTGTCTGAAAGACAGAAATTGTGATCATATCCGCCGCCAGCGCGAAGCTGCGCATCTGACTGCATGATATCCGTTCCGATTTTCTTGGGATTATTGAAATCAAACGGAGATCCCTCGGTATTCATAAGCTCACCGGTCGGAAGACAGTTATCATCATTGACACAGAACTGACGGGCAAAAATCTGCAGTTCATGATCAAGAATACTGCCTGAACCGGCCAGATTAAAATAGCTGTGGTTGGTCGGATTAAAGAGGGTATCTTTATCCGATACAGCACTGTAAGAAATGTGAAGGGTATCATTGTCCTCAAGACGGTAACGGATTGTCATCGTCAGATTTCCCGGATATCCTTCCTCTCCGTCCGGGCTGAATCCGGTGAAGACCAGTTCATCTCCAACGACCCGTGCTTTATAGACCTTCTTATCAAAGCCAATCGTACCGCCGTGCAGGTGATTTCCTCTGTCGTTAAGGACCAGATGATAGGTTTCACCATTCAGATCGAACGTTCCTTTCCCAATCCGGTTCCCGACACGGCCGATAAACGCACCCAGGAAACCTCCGTTGTTCTCATATTCCGCTACTGTTTTGTATCCGAGTACCACATCAATGGGCTTCGTCCATTTATCCGGTACAATCATGGACTGGATAGTGCAGCCGTAATCCAGAATGGTCACAGACATTCCGTTGCAGTTTTTTAATGTGTACGCCGTTACCGGTTCTCCGGCCTTCGTTACACCAAAGTGACTGGTTTCATACTTCAAGGTAAAGTACTTCCTTTCTGACAGCGTCAGCCATCAATGCTATTCACAGGTACAATTTATCACGAAAAGGGTTTCCCGTCAACAGCACGTTTTTTATGAAAAAGACGGGTTTCCCCGTCTTTTTCTATCTCCGGCCAACCCGTCTGACCGCAAAGCTCTATTCAGGTTTCAAAGCCCCGGGAACATGCCGGCGGTCTGCTTCCATCTGTTTCCGATTACTTCTTTTCCCCGAATTTCGGTGAAAAAATGGTTTTGTCAATGGCAAAGATAATGATCATCGACACCCCTCCGGTCACAACTGTCGTCACAATGTTCCGTATCGCATCCGGCAGATGGAACGCTGCAGTTACCGGATTCCAGATGCAGGTAAACAGATTCATTACAAAAAATACGCCCAGAGCTCCGGCAAAATGGAAAAGAATCTGCCTCATAAGCGGTCCCTAGCTGCGGAACGTCACATTGCGCTGAAGCGGGAAGTTGATGCACTCACCGATAATGATGGAGGTGAAATTAGCCAGCGTAAAGGAAAGACCTCCGTCTGCCAGACTGTTGCCGATAACGGAAAGGGTCAGCGGCACACCGAACATCTCCACATTGATTCCAGGCCAGGACCAGCCGATATCCCCCGTTATTCCATGGAAGAAGCCCGGAAGGAAGGTCAGAAGTCCCCATTTGAAAAAAGTTACCACATAACTGAAGATCAGGAAGAGGCCGCCCTCACGTATCCACTGGGCTGCCTTTGGATGCTTTTCTGCAAAACTGCTCATTTCTTATCCCCTGACGTTTCTTTTTTCTCCCTTCGCAGAATCTGCAACAGGAGAGCTTTGTTTACTACGGTTCGGTTCTTGTCTGACGGACGATATGATTGCGGATGTACTGATCAATCCGTCCGTCTCCTGTACTGCGGGCGACCCCCGGACTCCAGGGGACACCCGCAGATTTCTCAGACAATCCGTATTCTCAGGTTCAGGCTTATGCCTTGCGCTTTTTCCAGCGAAGCAGAACAATGCCCATCAGGAGGATCACTGCTCCGGCAATGCAGCCATCAACTGTGTAGAAGATCTTCTGCATGTTGGTCAGACCGCTCTTGCTGGCGTCGTTTACCGTATAGTATCCGCTGTTTCCGATAGTATAAAGAATATTCTTGCACGCCTGGCGCATCGCTTTTACTGCTGTGGCACTCTTGTCAGAAAGAACATTGGTTGCCGCACTGTTGAATCCGAGCATCAGATCATTTCCGTTGCGGATGCAGTGGTCGGTAATCTGATAGCCATAAGAACCATTGTAGTCGGTTTCAACCATACCGACAAATCCCCATTCATCCCGCAGAACCGTATTCAGCAGTGCATTGCTGGCGCAGCCGGGTTCGGTTCCGATCCAGTTGAAGGCAGACATTGCAGCCATCGCGGTGCCGTTGAAGTTTTTCACGGCCAGTTCAAAGGGCTTCAGGTATATTTCACGGAGTGCCTGCTCAGTTGCATAGGTCAGAAGGAACGAGCAGCGGTTGGTTTCCTGATCATTTACCGCATAGTGCTTGATGTACGGATAAACGCCTCTGGTGCTGGCGCCGTTGATCTCGGCAGCTGCAAAGAGACCTGCAAGAACCGGATCTTCGGAATAATACTCGAAATTGCGTCCTGCAAACGCACTTCTGTGCGTATTCATGGCAGGACCGTACCAGCCAAAGTTATTGACCTCTGCGTATTCCTTTCCCATAGAGGTGCCGATTTCATAGGCCATGTCCTTGCTCCAGGTCTGCGCCATCAGAACCTCAGCCGGATAGGCACTGCCGTATGCTCCGGTAATAAAGTTGCTGAGGCCTGCAGGTCCGTCACAGTCAGATGTGGCAACTTTACCGACAGAGGGAATCGCCGCCGTCTGCCATCCGCCGACATTGATCATTGTTGCCATATCCTCAAAGCTGAGCTGATCCAGCAGTTTATCCCAGTTGGGATCGTCGTAGCTTTTCCCTGTCAGGTCAGCCAGCTTGAGTCCGTTCTTCGCACCGGTTGCCGGCATTACATCGTCCGCATTGTCATAACGGGTCGGATCATAACCGACAACCGAATATTCCTCAATTCTGGCACGGGTGGCATCGTCCATTGTGTAGGCTTCCGACTGTACAGCCTGCCCGACTGTGCTCATCCGGTTTCCAAAGTTATCCGTGCGGCTGAGTGCGGTAAATGTTCCGCGTGCCTGATCGAACCGGTTAACAGCAGGAATTCTGTCGCTCTCGCGGCCGGTCATGCTGTAGTCCACATCGGCTGCTACCGTAAAGGTTTCAGAAGCCAGTACGGTATGTGAGTCAGCGCGCAGAGAGACCGTATAATCGCCCGCTTCAAGAATGTAACCGCCGCCGGAAACCTTGATTCCACGGGAATCATAGGAAGCCATATCTTCTTTGTTCAGTTTAAAGGAAATCTTTTCCTGTGCACCGGGCGCGATGCTTCCGGTCTTTGCAAAATCAATCAGATTAACCGAGGACTTTTCAATGCCTCCCTCCGTATAGGGCGGCGTAAAATAGACCTGGATGACATCCTTTCCGTCCGTTTTGCCGGTATTGGTGACGGTGACATCGAAGGAAACCGTCTTATCATCCTCTTTGAAGTTCTCCATTTTCTGTTCGAAAGTGGTGTAGCTCAGACCATAGCCGAACGGATACTGAACGGCTGCGCTGTAGTCGATTGCTCCCTCATCAGCAAGCGTTTCATAGTATCTGTAACCGACGT
>CACXHF010000202.1 GCA_902767305.1 uncultured Eubacteriales bacterium | reverse complement strand
TCATTGCGCCGGACTCACAGACCACCGACTCACCGTCCTCAAGATGACAGATCACCACAGGCATCGGTTCTCCCTTAATCTGATACTTCATATTTTCCTCCTTTATGTTTTTCATCGAATGTTCCTTTGTCTTCGAATCCTCCGAACCGGACAACGCCTGCCCGTTTTCAAGTCCCGGGCAGATTTCCCCCTTTTCTGTCCTGCATGATTCCGTTCATGCCCGGCAGCAGACATTTTCGGAAACGGAAAAACTGCAGAACCGCAGGTTTTTTGCTTCTTCTCCATAGGGAAAACCAGGTCCAGGCATTTCCGCTTTTCGTTCGACTCGATGACTGTCTCCGTGAAGGCCCATTACGCCACTGTTATTTATTGTAAAGGACCGTTTTCCTGAAAAAAAGGCATTTCGTCCGAACGGTCGTTTCAGATGTTCAAACGGTTGAACAGACAGTCCCGCGTCCGAATTATAATTTGTCCGGATGCTTTCCGTATGAGATAAAATGCCGAATTCTGCCCGCTCCCAAAGGCAGCGGTCTGCTGACCTTTTCCGGAAGAATCATCCGGTCCTGCTCAATGCCTGATCGGAACCCTGTCCGGCTGCCTCCGATTCCCGCTTCACCCGTTCCTGCCGCGGCCTGCCTTCATTCTGCAGCCCTGCAGCAGGAATCAAAGCGGTTCATTTTCCCGGCGGCATGCACAAAGGACAGAAGGAACGCACCAAGACATCTGACCTGAAAAGAGGATTTATATGAAAAACTCCATTGACATCGAACTGCAGATTGACCCATCTGTCAGGGAGACAAAAGTCATTATCCGTGCCGAACGTATGACGCCGGAAATCAACAATATCATTCAGGCCATCGAGCACACCCAGGACAATGCCTACCCAATGGTTACAGGATATGACGGTGACACCGTCATTCCTCTGAGTCAGCGCGAAATCATACGGGTATACCTGGAGAGCCGCAGGCTTATCGTTCGGACGGACCGCGGCAGCTTCACCGCCCGCGGGACACTTGGCGAAATGGAAAGCATCCTGAACGCCCGGCGCTTCCTGCGCATCAGTCGAAGCGAGATTATCAACCTCTTCAAGGTTTCAAGCTTCGATTTCAGCCTGTCGGGCACCATACAGGTATTTTTTGACGACGGCAGTGTTTCCTGGGTATCGCGGCGCTATGTACGCTCGATTCAGAAGACACTGGGAATACGCTGAGGGAGGCGATACAATGAACAGGCTTTTGAAAAAAACAGTCCTGCAGGCAGTCATCGGCTTCGTCCTGGGAATTTTCGTTGGAATCGGCTTTCTGTTCATCGGCGACGGAATGGACTATACCCAACATGGTCCCGGCCTGTTCGCTTTATACCTGCTGCTGAGCGGCGCACTTGGCGCAGTCGGTGTCGGCGGAACGACGATTTATTCGCTGGAAGACTGGAGTCTGCTGCGCTGTACAGCAGTTCACTGTGCGCTTACCCTGTCCGCCTACTGTGCAGTAGGCGGCACCCTGGGCTGGCTCGATCTGAGCAGTCCGGAATCGCTGATTATGCTGCTCCTCTATGGAATTGCCTATCTGATCATCTGGCTGATCATGTATCTGATCTACCAGCGTAAAATCCATCAGATCAACGAAGCACTGAAAAAATGGAAAGAACATTCACCCGGAGACTGATGCCCTCAGAAACTGTTCCCGATCTGTCCGGCTGCAAAATTCAAAAAGCTGGTGCGCACACTGCGCACCAGCTTTATTTTTTATCCGTATGATTCCACCTGCAGAATTTGCTTTTCTTTCGGTTCAGCCAAAATCCAGTGGGACAGAAGAAAGGTTCCGTTTCAGCGATTCTCCGGCGGCCTCAGCTCATTCCGGTTATTTCCGGCTCAGGGTATCGAGAATGTTTTTAACCTCAGCCTCAGCATTCTCTCCGTCCAGCCAGAAGCAGATTTCCAGGTAGTCTTCGCCGTCCTCAAACACATAAGTCAGCGTGGCATATTCCTCACCATCATAGCTTTCCACAGTACGATAATAAGCTGCATCAATGCCGTTGATCTTTGCATCCGTCACAACCTCGGTTGCCGCGAACTCCTCCGCTTCCATTTGCACATATTCAGCGAGAGTCTCCGGCAGGCCGTCCTTGGTGAACTGATACACATCGAAGTCAAGCAGGCTGTCTGAGCTCACCATATAAGCCACCTGATCGTGCTGGACATCCTCTTCAGTAAGGTCGCCGGGCACATAACTGTTCGGAATTTTCATGGTTAAAGCAGATGTCCCCAGCTGAAAATCCATCGTCTCCGTGGTTTCTGCAGCTGCACAGACTGCCAGCAGCATCAGGCACAATGCAATCGCGATCATCTTGAGTTTCATCGTTTATTCCTCCTAATACTTTTTCTTGTTCCAGTATTTCTCTGTATTTCTGACCACCGCCGACAGGCTGCCGCCGTCGAAAAACTGCCGGCCGTGTTCATCGTTTCTTCAGCGTTCTCCATTGTGCCGCCATCCGGCCGCAGCGATGGAGTTCATTCTGTGCATCCGGCTTTGCAGCCGGTGATTCCGATTTTCTCAGCCCTCATGGATTTCCATCGGGCTCAATACCTGATCAATATCGACAAAAAAATTGTTCTCGTCGTCTCTGTCAATGTAAACAGGAACCTGCCTGGAGATAATCATCCCTTCGGGATTGAAATACAGGCTTGGGCTGTAATAGATATGCGTCCGGCCTGCTGCGTCCTTGTAATGACATTCGATCTGATAGAATTCCCGGTAATGGACGCCGGTGAACATATTGTCACTGGTCTTGGTAGTAGAGGTATTCGCACGCACATCCACAATGTCCGCCATGATGCAGCGATTGTTCTCATACGCCTCGCGCAGACCGTCCACCCGCTTTTTCTCTTTCAGAAACATACGGACGCCGGAGAATATGAAGCCCAGGCCGCCTCCAATAAAGATAAGCAGGAAACCATACAGCACCGGACCTTCCAGTCCGAACGTGCCAAAGACACAGTCCGCGATGAGAACTGCCAGCCCCAAAAGGGTGAATGCACTGCCGATCGCTGCCAGAATACCTGCGACAAATCCACGGGTTTTAAGTCCAAATTTTCTGATGCTTTCAATTGTTGTCATGTCTTTCACCTTTTATGGTCGATTTAATGGTCCTGCATTTCAAAGAGAATCCTGCTTGCCGTGTCCGCAGACCGTTCGCCGCAGTGTGAAATCCTTCACTGCCCGTCCCTGTCCTTTTCAGACGGCTCATGCATCTCATTCGCTCCCTGCCATGCAGAAGCCTGCACGTTTCACCTCCCATTTCCGGACAGCTGCAGGTTCTGAGACCGTCTGCTGAAATCATCACGATCTGAAAAAATCCCCGCCGTCCGAAAGTCCATGCGCGTCTGCATCCGCTGATCCTGCCTATCGGCCTGTACCAATTTTCAGACATTCACCGGTTTCTGCATCCAGGTTCAGACATTTTTATCGGAACCCGATGATAGCTCATTATAATGGCGGGAATTCCCGATGTCAATGAGGCTGCTTTTCACAGGGTGCCGCCGGAAAATGGCGGCGAATTCCGTATTATGACTGTTTTTGCAGTTTCCATGCTGCAAATCAGCGCATGCCCTCAGCATGGCTGCTGCTTTATCCCCTCCTGCGGTTTCAAGGCATGTTTTTCTGTCAGCATGTGCCGGGCATTTTCTCTTCCCGGCGTCTGTTCTGTGCCCGATGCCATCCGTTTCATCGGTATAAACAGTTTATCAGAAATCCGTCCGATTTCAATGGGCGTTTCCGCTTTTCGGACAGATTTGTTCAGGCTGTCGGACCTCCATCTGAACGAAAAAACCGAAGGATAAGATTTTCAGTCTTTTCCTTCGGTTTTGACTCTTATCTTTCGCGGACATAATCCGCAGGACTGTACCCCGCCGTTGATCAGCTCCTTGCGATGCATGAGCTTGATTCTGCCGCAGCTGCACTTGCAGCGACAGATGTTGCTGTTCAGAACTTCAAGGACTGTCAGATTTCCATATACAGCGCCCGGTACCGGAGTGTTATGCTGACCGGCAGTATGCAGACAGCCGCAGGAGGAGGTATTCCCGGTAACGAGATTTCTCCTCAGAATCTCTGCTTTATTTCCACAGTCACACTGACAGATGCAACGCCCGTTTTCCGTCAGTTCAAGCACAACCAGCCTGCCGTACCGGTCTCCGACTTTCAGCCTCGTCTGTCTTCCTTTGGCACAGCCGCAGGAATGAACGCGTCCTCTGCGCAGAGAGGCAACCAGGATTTCTTTTTCCTTTCCACAGTCACACCGGCAGATCACACTGTCTTTCGATACCACACGGATCACCGTCAGTTTTCCAAACCGATCTCCTTCGGAAACCAGACAGGGGATTTTGTTTTTTTCGATACAGCCGCAGTTGACAGCCGCTCCGCTCCGCAGACTTGCCCTTGGAAAGGAACGCTTCCTTCCACAGTCACACCGGCAGAGGACACTCATGCTTCCTCTGTCCTCAAGAACCGTCAGATTTCCAAAGCGCTGTCCGGCAGGAAGACGATGCAGACAGCCGCAGGAACGGCTTTTCCCGGAAAGCAGATCCGACATGCGGACAACACGTTCATTTCCGCAGTCACAGTGACACAGCCAGTAGATCCCCTCTCTGGGTTCAACCGCTGTCCATCTGTCGAAACGATCGCCCGGATGAATCAGCCGGTCATCCCCACAGGAAAGCACCTTTCCGCTGGCCAGATTCTTTGCGAAAATCATCTTTTCTTTTCCGCAGTCACACCGGCATAAAAAACGACCGGAATCCGCACGTCTGAGAACCAGCAGCTTTCCGAAACGATCGCCCACATGAATGCCGTAACACCCGCAGGATGACACCTTTCCTGAGAGAAGGGTTGCTGAAAAGCATGTAATTTCGTTTCCGCAGTCACAGCGGCACTGCCACTTTTTTCTGCCATTGACCACCACAGGATTGAGTACGGTCAGCCTCCCGATCCGAACGCCGCTGGCAAGTTCGTAACGGTCACACCCGCAGGAAATGATGGATCCATCCAGGAGGTAGCGCTGGTAAACAGTGCGCTCCAGTCCACACTCGCAGCGGCACAGCCATTTCTGGCCAACGGACTGCCTGTCATTTATCTGATGGATGAGGGTCAGTTTTCCGATCTTCATTCCAGGATTCAGAAGAATCTGCCCGCAGCGTTTGAGACCGCAGGAACTGATAACTCCGGAAAACAGGAGCTCCTCGCTGAATGTTTTCTCCCGGCCGCAGTCACAGCGGCACCGCCAGAGAGCATGGTTTCGTTGCATTTCGCGATTCAGAAGCGTGAGTTTGCCGATTTTTTTCTGAGTCATGGGAACCTCCGGAGACAGGACACAGACTGAGAGAAGAACAATTCCTGACACGAAAAGTACGGGACGGGAACATCCCGACAGTTACAGGAATTCTGGCAGATTTGTATGAGTCATCACAGAAAATAATATCGATATATAACTTAGTTATATATATTCATTATATATCGTATGTCATATCCTTTGCAATACTTTTCCTGTAATCTGCTTCATTATCTGATTCCTTTTTTCCTATTTCTCTTCTTCTGCCCTTTTGCTGGACGGGAGTATCCGTGGCAAAATGCTCTCCCGGAGTGCATCCGGACTGCACCAGCCTGCGTAAAGCGTCCCGGATAACGAAGCACAATCACGCAGAGCCCGCACATTCATGAAAGTCCTTAGCCCTGCTGAACAGAATCCCTTACACCTCTATCCGGCAGATTTTCTTAATTATCCTTACAGGACTTTTCAGCTCCTGGACATTGCAGATTTCACTGAATCTTTTTTAAACTTTATTCACCACAATTTACCGATGTATGCTTTCTATAGAGTTTTTAATCACCACCTATTCTTCTATTGCACTCATAATTCGCATCTAAATATCCACTTATATGACATCTTCAGTGGTTTTCCTATTCTGTCAGGTTTCCTGGCTAAATAACCTTTTGCTGTGCAACTCCGCGGCAAAATGCCCTCCCAGACTGCACCGGCCTGTGTGAAACGTCCGGGATAACAAAGCAGAACTCCTCAGAGCACGCACATCCATGAAAGTCCTTTGCCTTACTGAACAGAATTCCTTACACCACTGTCCGGCATATTATCTCAATTGCCCTTGCATGGATCTTCAGTCCCTGAACATTACAGATTTCACCGAATCTCTT
>CACXHF010000201.1 GCA_902767305.1 uncultured Eubacteriales bacterium | reverse complement strand
GGATCAATCTGACCGTCCACAAAGGTGAAATTCATGCGATACTGGGTGAGAACGGTGCAGGAAAATCAACGCTGATGAATCAGCTGTATGGACTTCTGAAGCCAACTTCCGGTGACATTCTGGTCAATGGGAAAAAGATCGTAATGAATACACCCCGGGATGCCATTGCCAACGGGATCGGTATGGTGCATCAGCACTTCATGCTGATTCAGCCTTTTACCGTCACGGAGAATATTGTACTGGGAATGGAACCCAGAAAAGGTGTTGCACTGGATATGGCGACAGCCCGGAAAAATGTGGTGGAAATCTCCGAGCGCTACGGTCTTTCCATTGATCCGGATGCGAAAATCGAAGATATTTCCGTCGGCATGCAGCAGCGTGTGGAGATCCTGAAAGCGCTGTACAGAGGGGCGGATATTCTGATTCTGGATGAGCCTACCTCTTCACTGACGCCGCAGGAAATCCTGGAACTGATTGAGATTATGCATAATCTTGTCAAAGACGGGAAGAGCATCATTCTGATTACCCATAAGCTGAAAGAAATCAAGGAATCTGCCAATTTCTGTACGATCATCCGCGCGGGAAAATACATTGATACGGTGGATGTGGATCAGGTCGATGAAAGTGATCTTGCCAGCATGATGGTAGGACGCAAGGTGACATTTAAGGTGGATAAACCTCCCCGCAGACCGGGACCGGTAGTTCTGCATGTGGAAAATCTGCACGGAAAAGACTACCGCGGCGTTGAGATTCTGAAGGGACTCAACCTGGATGTGCACGCGGGCGAGATTGTCGGAATTGCCGGTATCGACGGAAACGGACAGACGGAACTGGTGGAGATTCTGACCGGCCTCCGGAAGGGAACACAGGGAGAGGCGACGGTAAACGGAGTCAGCATATACAACAAGTCTCCGAGCTTTGGATTTAATCATGGTGTCAGCAGCATTCCGGCGGACCGCCAGAAACACGGACTTCTGCTTGATTTTTCCATTGAGGATAACCTGATTCTGCAGAACTATCACAGACAGCCGTTTTCCAAGGAAGGATTTCTGCAGAGAGATGAGATTTTCAGTCATGCAACCTCTTCGATTCAGCAGTTTGACATTCGGCCCGACAACAGCGAAAAACGTCCGGCAGGAACGCTTTCAGGCGGAAATCAGCAGAAAGTCATTATTGCCCGGGAGGTGCAGAATGATAAGGATCTGCTGATTGCGGTCAATCCTACCCGTGGCCTTGATGTCGGTGCAATTGAGTATGTGCATAAATATATCGTTGAACAGCGGAACAAGGGAAAGGCAGTTTTGCTGGTCTCGTTTGAACTGGATGAGATTATGAGTCTCTCAGATACCATCGATGTCATTTTTGAAGGAAGAATTGTGAGTTCCATCCTTGGC
Source organism: uncultured Eubacteriales bacterium (assembly GCA_902767305.1). Lineage (GTDB taxonomy): Bacteria > Bacillota > Clostridia > Christensenellales > Aristaeellaceae > Ventricola. The sequence continues at coordinate 1,050 of CACXHF010000201.1, read as the reverse complement.
AGCGAGGCAAATGAGAATGATCTCGGTCTGATGATGGCGGGAGGGAAGAAATAATGAAACAGAAAAAAAGCCTGATGGATAATTCGTTTATCCCGATCCTGATATCCATTATCCTCGGATTCCTGATTGGGGCGATATTTCTCGTGGTCATGAAGCTTTCTGTCGGCAAGACTTACGGCCGTCTGATCAGCAGTGTGACCAGTCTCAAGGGATTCTCCTACGTGATCGTCTATGCGGTACCCTATATTATGACGGGACTTTCAGTGGCCTTTTCCTTCAAGACGGGCGTCTTTAACATTGGTGCCGAGGGTCAGTTCGTAGTAGGCTCCATGGCAGCCGCTGTTGTTGGAATTCTGTTTGGAAATCTTCCCAGCCTCATTCTGATTCCTCTGTGTTTCCTGGCTGCCATGGCATTTGGAGCACTTTGGGGCGTGATTGTGGCTACACTGAAGATCAGATGGGGAATTAATGAAGTCCTCAGCATGATCATGTTTAACTGGGTTGCGTTTTACCTGTCGAATTTTGTCGCGGGCATCCGGGCTATCCACAGCGATGGAACCGCTGAGGCGACAAAAAACGTTTCAGCCAATGCCAGTTTGCTTCTGCCAAAGGATTTCATCAAGTCAGTCGGGCTGTGTCCGACGGCCAACTGGGGTATTCTGGTTGCGATTGCCATCATGATTGTGATCTGGATCATTATCGACAAGACCACACTTGGCTATGAACTGAAATCGGTTGGTGTAAATAAGTTTGCAGCAGAATACGGCGGTATCGATGTTAACCGTTCCATACTCCTGGCTCTTGCCATTTCCGGCATGCTTTCCGGTCTGGCCGGCGCACTGCAGCTGATGGGTATGGGAAACCGGATTTCCATATTTACCTCACAGGAAGGATTTGGTTTTGCGGGTATCGTCGTCGCGCTGATCGGCTGTTCAAACCCCTTTGGTGTTCTGGCTGCAGGTCTTTTCTACGGTGCGCTGATTTTCGGCGGAAGCAAACTGAATCTCGTCGGCGCTCCGACACAGCTGGTCAATGTTATCATCGGAACGG
>CACXHF010000200.1 GCA_902767305.1 uncultured Eubacteriales bacterium | reverse complement strand
GTTTTTTAAACAGGAACAGACTGAATTCTATCTTTCTGTCTCATATCTGTCAACGGAAATTCCGTGAGTTTTTTTCGATAATGTATGTGACACTGAAAAAATGAGATCTTTTTCTGAAACATCTTTTCATCTATTGACACTGTCTTATCAATTCGCTACACTTCATTCAGGCATCGGAGTGAGTGCCTCTGATGGTTTTCTTCTGTTTGCCGGACGGAATCCGATATCTTACTAAGATCAGTTCTGATGCTATTATGATAAAAGGAGAAAGATTCATGTCGATCACATTCGAATCAGGTTGTTTTCACCTGAAAACAGATCATACCAGTTATATATTTGAACTGGCCGGTGGAAAGTATCCGGTTCATATGTATTGGGGTTCTTCTGTAAGAGCTGTTCATGATACGATGGTACAGCGCCTTACCCGGTTTACTGAGGATACTTTCTCTCTCAACGAACAGTCTCTCGATTCTCTTCCGCTTGAATGCCCTGTATTTGGAGGAAGTGATTTACGACCTGGAATGCTGCATCTCATTCATTCAAACGGGACACATGCACTTGATCTTGTTTATGAATCTCATACCATTCACTCTGGAAAACCGGAAATTCCCGGGATGCCTTCAGCTGACGGTGATGGTTCAGAGACGCTAATTGTTACACTTCGAGACAGGTTCAGTGAAATCTCAGTAGATTTGTTTTACACTATCTGGCCGGATCTTGACGTGATTGCAAGACGCACTCGAATTCACAATGGTGGTGAGAACGCAGTCTTTCTTGAACAGGCTATGAGCGTTTCTGTGGACTTCGAATCGCCTGAGATGGATTTACTTACGCTTAGCGGTGCCTGGGCTCGGGAAAGAGAACCTGTTCGCAGGCCTCTTTATCCGGGAATTCAGGGTGTTTCTACAGAACGTGGTGCATCCTCGCATCAGACGAGTCCTTTTATGGTTCTTTTGTCTCATGATGCAACGGAAAACAATGGAGAAGTTTACGCTTTTGCACTCTGTTACAGCGGATCATTTTCTGCCACTGTTAATGTGGATCAGTTTGGTATGGCAAGAGCTTCTATGGGAATCAATCCGTTTAACTTCAGATGGAAACTTACTCCCGGCACTGCTTTTGACACCCCAGATGCTTATCTTGTTTTCTCAGAACATGGACTTGGAGAAATGAGCCGACGCTACCATACGTTTATCCACAGACGTATTACCCGCGGGCCATTTTCACTAGCAAGCCGGCCGATTCTGATCAACAACTGGGAAGCAACGTATTTCGATTTCAATGAGGAAAAGTTATTAAGCCTTGCTGCCTGTGCGGCAGATGTGGGTATTGATCTTTTTGTACTGGATGACGGCTGGTTTGGAAAGCGAAATACGGATCATTGCTCTCTGGGTGACTGGGTAGACGATCTTAATAAGCTTCCAGGCGGTCTTCGGCATCTGAGTGATTCCATTCACAATCTTGGTCTGAAATTCGGGCTGTGGGTTGAACCGGAGATGATTTCACCGGACAGTGATCTGTATCGCTCACACCCGGACTGGTGTATTCATGTCGAAGGACGCGAACGCCTTGAGTCCAGATTCCAGTTGGTATTGGATCTGACACGGAAGGAGGTACGAGATTATATTGTTACCTCAATCACGGATGCATTGATCCGCGGGAACGTTGACTATGTAAAATGGGACATGAACCGCAATATTTCAATGTGGGGCGCGGCACTTCCGGCTGACCGGCAGCAGGAGATGGGACATCGGTATATTCTTGGACTGTATGATATCATGACACGGATTACCGGCCAGTTCCCCAATGTTCTGTTTGAAAGCTGTGCGGGAGGTGGTGGACGGTTTGATCTGGGAATTCTTTGCCTGATGCCGCAAACATGGTGCTCAGATGATACGGATGCGTGGATGCGCTGCCGCATCGAATCTTCCACCTCTCTCCTCTTTCCACCATCTGCAATGGGAGCGCATGTTTCTGCGGTTCCCAATCATCAGACAGGACGCGTGACACCACTCGCTACCCGCGCAGCTGTTGCAATGTGTGGAACGTTTGGTTATGAACTGGATCTGCAGAAGCTGACCCGGGAAGAACTGGACATCAT
>CACXHF010000199.1 GCA_902767305.1 uncultured Eubacteriales bacterium | reverse complement strand
TTCTAATCGTCTGGAATACTATGATGAAGCTCACAGTTCGAGAGGGGAAGCCCGAAATATTACGATCGGATATGTCGAAGAGATACCGCAGGATCTGACAGCTGTCAATATCAATGTTGACAATTTCCAGGAAGCATACGATTTCCTGATTTCCAAAGGCTTTGTGAATCCGCGCGGAGACAAAGTAACGGATACAAGTTCCTCCAAAGCGACCATGTTGTTTGCACCGTCCGGATTTCCGGTCAATATTGCTCAGCATATCAGGAAAGAGGAGAAGTAATCCTTCACATCCTGCCTTCCCCGAAAGGCCAGTATGTTATGTATGACTCCGGTGCAAAAAGCCATTCCCCCACGGCAAGCCTGCTTGCCTGTGGGGGAATGGCTTTATTGCACGTCCCATATGATCTTCATGACAACGGGTCTTATCTTCCCACTCTATGCCCGGGACTTCATTATTTTTCAACTATTACCGTCTGCCCTTTCTTTTCGAATAGCTTCTGGTACTCCTTCCACTTATCTGCCGGCACCTTAACGGTTGCCTTTTTCCTGATATTCTTCAGGGCGTTTTTACCGACCTTCTTAAGTTTTTTGGACTTAATCGTGATTTTAGACAGCTTGCCATCGCCGGAGAATGCACCGGCGCCGATTCTTTTGATTCCGGTACCGATGGCGGCCTTTTCCAGGGCTGTACACTTTGAAAAGGCATCAGCTTCTATGTCGGATACAGAGTTCGGAATCGTCAGGGAGACCAGCGCTTTGCAGCCTGAAAAAGCACCTTTTCCTATCTTATTCAGACTTGATTTCTTTGCGAAACTGAGTTTTGTCAATTTCGTACAGTCTGCAAAGGCATAGTCCATAATCAGATTGACATTAGAACCGATGCTCAGTGTTTTCAGTTTCTTCATCTTCCGGAAAGCCTTCTTCCCGATCCGGCTGACCTTAAACGATTTTCTTCTGATTTTTACGGTCGCCGGAATAGTAACAGCAGCAGCATTCTTGTCCTTTGGACCGATGACCATGACAGAATTGCCCGTTTCCCGGCCATACTTCAGGACACGGACCTTGATGCCTCCAACGGTAAACGTATCCCCGACTTTTATATCGTCTGCGACTTCATTGCCGCCGTTTTCTCCTGAAGTATCTTTCCTTTGCCAGCAGGCCACAACCGTCATACCATTGACCAGTTCTTCATTCATTGGTTTCAGGAGACCGTCTTTCAGATAGCCGGATCCGGATTCCTTTTTCCACCCGAGAAAATCATACCCATTCTTTGAAGGATTCTTAAGTAATACGGAGGTCCCACCCGGGATCGAAGACGGATTTTCTGCGGCATTAGTACCCCCATCGAGTTTATAAGTGATTTTTACATCCGGACCATTCTCCGTCATCAGGTTGACAGGCAAAGTCCTCAGTAAATCATCGTCAGCAAAAGAATTCGGTACATAGTACACCGTCGGGCGCGAAGCCATACCGTCAAACGGGTAAAACGTTCTGTCAGGATCAATCGTATATGCAGTTTCCCCAGCCAGTCCCCGAACCGTGACCGGTATATGAATCTCGCTGAAATTGCAGCTGTCAAACGCAAACGCGCCGATCAGGCACACATCGGAAGGGATGGTGTAGGAGCCTCCGTTGCTCTTCCCGGCCGGGTACTTCGCCAGGCACCACCCGATTTTTGTTGTATAATCCTTAGCATAGACCGCTGTATAAAGCACCCCGTCCCTTGTCATAAAACCATCGCCGGGATTAACAACGTTAATGCTCTCCAGATTGGGACAGCCCAAAAGGCTGGAAGGATATAGTTCCCTTATGGGCTCAGCAGGAGCAAAGGTGATTGTGATATCTTTGATCCCGCTGTTGTAATACTGATAGTAAAGAGCTCCCGGATGATTTACGGAAACCCTTAAATTTGTGCAGCCCTGGAATGCTTCTTGTTCAATTTTCTTCAGCGAAGCGGGAAAATTGATCGTTGAAAGAGAAGTGCAGTCTGCAAAAGCACCCATGCCTATTTTTTCAAGACCATTCGGAAGCTCTACTCTGGTAAGTGCCGGACATTCAGCAAAACCACCGATTACTTTCGCCGTCGAAGGAATCCCGATTTCCGCAAGGAAGCGGAAGCCGCCGCCATCAGAAGTATATGTTCCATCGGCATTGGGTTTCCAGTCATTCCAGCTGACGCCGTAGATTTCAGTGAGACCTTCGGCGTATATTATTTTTTTCAGAGCAGGTTCACGAGTGTTGTTTACTTCTCCGCCAAGATTCAGATAGCTTTCCGGATAGTTGATCAGTTCCTCCAGTCCAAAACAGCCGGTAAAAGCTTCCCCGTCCACGATGCTCTTGTCAGGAAATGTGATGCTTTTCAGCGAAATGCAGTCCTGGAAAGCATTGGCCTCGATCCTGACCGGCTGCGGGATACCGACCTTCGCAGTAAATCTGACTGTCACAAGCTTATTACAGCCTCTGAAAGCATACTCTTCGATTGTCAGGAGCGGATTCTGGGGGAGGTTGACTACCTGCAGAGCAGCATAGTTATACGAACAAAAGGCCCTTTCTCCGATAAATTCTACGGTATCCGGCAGATCCAGCCTGACCAGCATGTATTCCGGGTTCTTTCCGTGATAAAAAAAGCCATCATATCCATGGGAAATCAAACCGGTAACTTTATAGCCCACTCCGTTTTCATCATACACGCGTTCGGGAACAGCAAGTTCCATCGTCGCTTCCCAGCAGCCTTCGATCACTGCTTCATGGGTCTTATACTGGTAGCAGGACCACTCAACACCTCTGGTATCTTTCCAGACAAAATATTTCCCGTAGCTCCGGTCGTTTTCTCCTGCCTTTGCAGACGCACAGAACATGAGAAAAACAGCAAAAACCGACAGAAAAAAGCGGACCAGCTGACTCTTTTTCATGATGTTTTTTTCTCCTTCTTTTCAAAAACAGGAACCGATCACAAATTATCCACGTTCTCAGGATGAGCGATCAGACCGAGCGACGGTCTGCCTTCCATGCCCCCCGTCATAGGATTCCGGCAATTCTGTCTGAACTGTAAAGTGAACCCTGCACCGGTTAATATTTCCCG
>CACXHF010000198.1 GCA_902767305.1 uncultured Eubacteriales bacterium | reverse complement strand
GACACGATCTCTGTCGGCAGCAGGTGCTCTTTCATATACTGCTTTCTCTCATACATCGCCTTGTCCGCCTCCTCAAAGACGGCTGAAAACGATTGATGCCTGAACTTGTTAAATTCTGCGATTCCCGCAGACAGGGTTTCTCCCATCCGGATCTTTGACCGGTCCAACGGAAAGGCATTGATCTTGTCCATCAGCTGAACCCGGTTGGAGAAATCCTCTCCGGTAAGAATCACAACAAACTCGTCTCCGCCTGTCCGGAATACCGGACTGTGGCTGAACACCCCGCAGATCTTTGCGCAGGCATTCCTGATGCAGGTATCCCCTTCTCTGTGTCCATACAGATCGTTCACCTGTTTCAGGTTATTGACATCACAGACGACGACAGCAAACGGTTCCGTTTCCCCTCTCCGGATCTGCTCGTCCATCTGCTTTTCCCTCTGCGCATAGGCATTCTTGTTCTTTACTCCGGTCAGGGAATCAACAACCGCCATTTTCCTGGCCTCTGTCAGATTGGCTCTGGTCTTTGCAGTAAGCTGCCTGAATGTCTCAGTAAGGATTCCCACCTCGTCATTTTTGCTGTATTCCAGCCTGAAATCATAGTTTCCGTTCTGTGCCTGCTTGGCCGCTTCCGTCAGATCGCGCAACGGCTTTGTCAGACGGTCTGAAAAGCGCAGCATAACCAGTCCGGCCGCAGCAAGGAGCACCAGTGACGCCACGAGCGTGTAGTAAAACATCTTCCTCCAGCCGCTGTCTATCTCCGATACCGGTGCTGACACATACAGCCGCATTCCATTGCTCAGCGGGCTCCAGACGGCCTCTTTCTCAACGCCTCCATAGACGTACTCGACATGATTGCCGCCAACAAAACGGCTCGGGTTGTCAATGGCATTTGTTTCCCGGGTCAGCTGTCCTTCACTCATCTGCGGATGATAGATAAAGTTCGAATCTTTATCAACGATAAATGCATATCCTGTATCAAAGATTCTGATGTTTTCCACTTCGCGGGTCAGGGTCCTGTAATCGATTTCAATGCCGATCACGCCGATAAACTGACTTTTCCAGTAAACCGGTATGTTGTAGGAAATGACCCGGACATCCAGATTCTCCGTATAATACGGCGGAAGCCAGATTCCTTTCCCGGTTGTCTTCGGGATTGTAAACCATACAAGCTGCGACGTATCACTGGTATCGTACTGGCTGATATCCGTTACCTCATATTCAAGAAACCCGGTGTCATCACATCTGACGTACCAGAATCCCTTTACCGTATCCGAGAACTCCGGATCGATTCTGAAATAATACGTGAGCACGCCATTGGTGTTATAGGCAATCGCTTTGAAGAGAGTCCGTGTCTCCTCAACGTGACTCTCCAGATCTTCCGGTGTCATGCCGGCAAAACTGTCCTGGACCAGTGCTGCCACCGTCTCCACGGAATGCTCGACACTATCAAAATAGGCCTCGAGATTCATGGCACCGGTTGACGCCGTCAGATGAAGCATCTGATCCGCGTCTCTTGTGCCCAGCTTCCTGATTGAAATAACGCCGATCGCAGTTGCAATGCCCAGCGCAATCAATATTGTGCTGACAGTCAGCAGTGTGATTTTCGTCCGAATCGACTTCATATGAAGGCGCCCCTCCTTCTCACCCACTGATTCTCCGGCTGTATCAGCAATCCGCAGAAACACAGAAAATCAGAATTTCCTGACGCTCTTTTTCCAGGATGCTTCCATGTTTTCGCCGGAGGTACCGACTGGGGATCTGTGTTCTGTTCACATTCTGTCGGCCGTTTCACCCGGTCAGGTCCTCCCCGGTTTCAAAGCCGGGTCCGTTTCTGAGGCTTCTTCCGCATGCGTTTCTGCGCAGCTCATGTTCATCCCATTTTTCTGCTCCTCATCCAGTCCAGTACACGACGGAGCGGAGTCAGACGCCGGATAAAGCGCTTCCCGGTCTTATTCTGCACGTATTTTCGAAATTCCTCTTCTTTTTCCCCCAGGGCAGCTTTGGGAATACGGTAACCGCCGTGTTCATCCCGAAACAGATAATAGGCCTCCATATCCTCGCCGAGCTGCAGCACTTTCCCATAGGGAAGCGGACTGAGTTCCTCCTGATCCGGCAGACTGACTATCCGCATCCGGTCCGTTTCAAAGAGATATCGCGACGCCGGAAATGGAAGATTGGCTGCCCGCAGCTGTTCCGCGATCTTGTGCGCCGTGCGGTTTGACTGGGCATACGTACTGGTCATCAGATAACAGCCATAGGCGATAATGAGAAGACTCCACCAGGATCCGGAGCCGTAAAGAAGCGCAAAAAGAATCAGGACAGCACTCAGTACGGACCGTGCCGTACGGTTCCGCGTACAGAAAAGGTCATACTGCATATGAGACAGCGCCACGAGCGTTTCCTCGTCGTGTTTCATCTCGACCTCAAAGGCCGGCTTTGCTTTCATACGCGACTCTCCCTTTCATTTTCCTGCTCCGGTGCCCATTCACTGTCCTTATCACATATAACGGTATTTTAACAAACTTAACAAAAAATCACAAGAACGTCATTTCGATTTTTTATCATTTCTGAATTGAAAAGGTTACGGGTTGAATTGCAAAAGTAACGGGCACAGGTTACCCGATGCCTTCCATCGTCCCATTTTGGCAAAACGGACAATACAGCGCTGTCTCGTATCATTATCGATTGTTTGAACTTTATCCAACGGTTTGGATTTTTGAGGAAAAACAAGGGGATTTTCGGCGCGATATGAACCACTCTTCTCTGCAATGCGCTGTGGCAAGTTGTTACTTAGGTTCCGGCATCGATTCCAGCAGGGATGGATGTGGTATAAGACTGTGCGGCTTCGGTTGTAGTTCCGAGGGCGTATTGCATATTACCGCCAGCTGCTGCGCCGGTGACGGTTACAAGGGACTTCGCCGTCCCGTCGAAATTTCGGTTGTTTACGGTTACGGCAGCCGGTACGCTTTCAGCGCGGAATTCAGTCCTCTTTCCAATTTGACTATATAAAGAAATTCGTGTATAATTCTGATATCTTTCAAGGAGGTGAATGATATGCCCACCATTAAATCCAGTGCGGACCTCCGGAACAGTTATAATGAAATCTCTTCCTTCTGCCACAAGTATGGAGAACCCGTCTTTATTACGAAGAACGGTAAAGGAGATCTGGCAGTCCTCAGCATCGAAGCATACGAACAGCTTCTCGGACGATTTGAACTCTACGGTCTCCTGCAGGAAGGCATGGATGATATCAAAACTGGAAACACCCGCCCTTTTTCCGAAGCGTTGTCTGAAATCAGAGCGAGGCGGAAAAGATGAGCTGTGACATCCACATCACCCGCGCCGCCGAAAGGGATTTAAACAGCGCTGCCGATTACATTGAATTTGTACTGCTTAATCCGCAGGCTGCGGATGATCTTCTTGACGAAGCAGAAAAGAAGATCGGCGAACTTTCCACTTTCCCTGAGAAATTTGCCCTTGTCGATGATCCCGTTCTGAAAGCCTGGGGCATCCGCTTCACGCTGATTAAGAACTACCTTGCTTTCTACGTCATCTCCGAAGATAACCACACCATCAGCATCCTGCGATTCCTTTATGAGAAGCGCGACTGGGTCCCCATACTGAAGCACAGTTTCTCCCTCGAATGATTCCGACTGCCGGCTCAGCACCGGCAGTTTTTTTATCCTGCAGCGTTCAGCTTCACAAGCTCACGACCGCATGCTGGAAGGTTCCGTTCGAACAAGGCGCTTCAGGAGGACTGCATCACCATCTACGAAACGACGGGCATGGACATGGCCTTTCGCATGTACATGGAGCGCACGCGCATAATGCGCGGTCTTCCCTTCCCGCCACCCTGCCCGATATCTACATGACTCGGGCGCAGGCGCGGCAGATTATTGCCGACATGCGGGAAAACGGCACAAAAGTGCCCGTAATGATGCCGGATGAAATCAACGCCGAAATCGCCGCGGCACGGGACGAACGGTAAAGGAGAGAGCAGGTTTGATAGTCTGTACGGTCATTGATACAGATCCAGCATTTAGGCCTTCAGTATCGCGCTTTTATATCCAGCAGCGTTGAAACTTCCGGATTTATTCCTTATTATGCCCTCAGCTGACTCCCGAGTATGAGTTTTTATCGCAAACGTGTCCCCCATGTATGAATACTCCCGCTTTCCGATATAGGTACCGTGACTCTGGCCTCCCGGAATAGACACACAATCTTTCTTACAGCAGAAAACAGAGTTGGTCCTGTTTCACATTTCTGTGACTCCCAATAGACTGCATACCTTTACGTCTACAGTTTGAACCAGAAT
>CACXHF010000197.1 GCA_902767305.1 uncultured Eubacteriales bacterium | reverse complement strand
TTCTGTACCGGATCCATTTCCGTTGTGAAAATCCAGTTTCCCATACTTCATTTTTGAATTGAAGTATGAGAAACTGGAAATCCTCTGTTATTTTCGAATCAGTCTTTCTCTTGTACACCTTTCCGCTTCCAAAAACCGCTCAGTAGAATCAATGCTGTCACGCTAATCGCCGTCAGCAGCACCCAGAATCCCGATCCTTCCGAATCTCCGGTGACCGGCATCGGCACGATGGTCGGTTCCGGTCCAGGGGTTGGAGTCGGCAGCATCCAGTGTGCAGTATATTCCCGGCTTCCGGAGGATCCTTTCGGGATGGAAACCAGTTCGGTTCTTTCTTTGAGGTCTGTCCCTGTCCATCCAGTAAAGATATGTTCACTGAGGATTGGATTGATCAGGGTAAATGCATCGCTTGATGTATAAGTATCCGGATTTGTCTTTCCCGGCGGCATTATCCCGCCTGCAAGATCATAGGTGATGGGATACACCCCCTGCACAATCTGGAATGTTCCCTCCACCTCTCCATCAGCAAACAGAATCCGGATTTGGTGATCTCCGAGGGACAGTGTCTTCAGATAGTCTGCCAGCAGTGTCAGTTTCAAACTGCCCTCTCGTCTGATGTATTGATGTCCGTTCAGCATATTTCCATCCACATAGACATCTTCAAAAAGATTGAATGTTTTCGTATCAAACAGATTTCGCTTTACGAAAAAGTCTGCTCCGGTCTGGTATGCATCGGACCAGACCTGACCATTTCCTTCGGTAAATTCGTAACTGACGGGATCCCAGGCTGCGGTCAGGGTCATACTGTTCAAAACGGGCTGGCTGAAATCATAAGGCTTCTCCAGCAGCATCCAGCATCGGAATTCATATCCATCTTTCTGCGGCTCTCCAGCCGGAAAGACTGCTCTGCCACCCTGATAGACAATCTGCGACTCCGGAACCAGATATCCGCCGTCCCCTTCAAATGTGACAACACAGTAATTCAGCGGCACTTCACTGAACCGTGCTTTATACAGCACATCCCTGGTGACAGGAGAAATTGGTGGATCCCAGCCGCAAAAATAGGTATTTCCTGGTTTTGTCGGTGTTTTTCCGTTGTACTGCGGAGTGGACTGATAAGGCATCTGGGGATCTATCTCCAGAATATTTCCGGAATCGTCTGCCCAGGTTACCGTGAAGAATTTAATGGGTTTCTCCCGGTATTGTGCCTGATAACTGAGGCTCCTCTTTGCCTTTTCCTCCAGAGGCGGATCCCAGCCGGAGAAAACATACTCAAAATACGGCGTTGAAGGCTTCGTTGGGGCAGGCCAGTCTTTCGAGTAATGGACGGGGTTATCCTCAGCGATCTTCGGATACCGTCCCAGGAGACTGTTGTCATAGTTACGGAATTCGATCTGATAATACTTTTTCCAGATCGCATGAAAATCATAGTCCCGGTTCAATTTGATCTGTGTCAACGTATACAGACTGTTGATATCATACCATTTCGTATTCGGGCTTTCCGACCAGCCGGCAAAATCCATGCGCTCCGTTGTGGGAAACCCGGAAATGCCGATTGTGGGAAACGTATCGCCAAGATGTCCGCTCTGATCCCGCGGCATGGACTCAACGTTTCTTGTCGTGTTCTTATGGAACGTGAGCCAGAGCTTGTCATACTCAACGGGAATGACTGCGGATTTCCGCTTGTTTTCCATATTGACTCCGATGACGCCCCGGTGAGAACTTTCCGAGGTTGATGCCTGGACCCACGTGCCAGTGTATTCTGGGAGAAAAAGAACGGCTTTTCCGTCTGTTCCTGTCTGGAAATAGGAGTTTGCCTTTACAGACGTCTCATTCGGATTTCTTCCCTTATAATTTGGCGCCTCGGTCAGTCCTATCAGTGTGTCTGGAATCACCTGTTCCTGATCATAAGCCCGGACGGCTTTCAGGTCCACCCGCCTTGCCATGTGTGGACAGATCGTGGTGGATTTTTGCGGATTGAATCCAAGAAAATCGAAATGCGGATCCAGAATCATGTCCCCATCTTTATAGGTAAACGAATGATAATATCGCCATAAGCCCAGCTGAGTGATCGGAATATTGAGCGACCACAGACTGAGAGAAAATGGATACAGTCCGACATTCAGCGACAGACTCCAGGCCGTCACGTGAGAGATACCGCCGTTCAGACATCTTCCTGCCGGGCACATATGCCAGGTTTCTACTTTTTCATCTGCTGCTTTGTTTAATCCCGGATTTCCACCTTCATTTCCACATACTCCAATCTTGAAGTGAAATCCTGGATTCATGGACGGGCCGAAAGAAAACACGACCGCTTTGATCGGCAGACCAACGGAAAGCGAAGCAGAGAGATCCAGATTTCCGTCGGCTGAAATCAGTTCGAATGTGGAATCCTTCGTCTGCACATCCTTCTGTAGTTTCCCATCATGGGTGATCACAGTCAATGCCTGCTGCTGGTAATCCTTCAGATTGCTGTCAAAAGATCCTTTTCCATTAGCACCCAGCTTCAGTCCCGCCGTCACACAGGGACCAATTTCCGGAATACCGAGGAGCGGGATGGAGATCACATCGAATTTCAAAGAGATATTTTTTGCATCGATGCTGCCACCCATGTGCGTCAGGCTGTATCCAAACTTATACTCAATTTCCAGCTGCTGTTTCATTGCATTTTTCTGTATACGAAGAAACAGATCCGCATCAAGGGTCATATGAAGGTCGATGGTTTTGGGATAAGAAAAGCTTAAGGTTTTCCCCTGGATGCGTCCTTTCCCCTGGAAGTCCACATCTCCAATATGATCATACAGCCACTTCAGTACCCACTGAGTGAAAGACACATCAGTGGTCGGTTCCGGTGGCCCTTCAACAGCTGTAATGCTGTTTCCGTCTTTCGTAAGTACTGTCATCAGAATCGGCATCCCGCTATCTGCCGGAACAAAGCAAACCGTATCATTCGGATTCATCACAGACACACCTGCAGGAAAAGAGATGCGGTACTGAGAAAACTGAGCATTTCCCAGACTGACGTTCCGATATGAGTAATTCTCCGTCATCTGGACCATACGGTATCCGTTATTTTCTCTCAGAACATGCACATTATTCTCAAAAAGAATGTAGTTTTTCGTTCCATTGCCCGCGTTCTCGCCAAGAATAACCAGATTCGGATTCGTGGGGTCGATGGATCGCGCAGGCAGCGACCCAAAAGACGGAATCTGTTCAGTCACATCGTTATAGGCTGTCGTATCGATTTCCGCATAAAATGCCTTCAGCGCTTCCTCCGGTGTGATATTTGTCTGAACAGCAACTGCAGCAAAAGCCGTTTCTACAATCAGCAGACAGAAAATCAGCAACAGGTTGAACAGAAACCATACAGTTCTCTTCAAGGATTATTTTACCTCCTCAAACAAGGTCCATTTTGTCATTTCATTCGTCCGTTCCGCAGAAAACAAAAGTACAATTCGTACCCTGTAGTTGTAATTGGTCTTTTTCGATCTGGTTCTAAGCTAACCGTCACTGACTCCAGGGCTCTATACTCTGAATTGCAGGTCAACGGCTTATAAGAGGCGAGATTTGGGCGTTCAGATTAAGCTAATGCATCGAGTGTCTTTATTATTGCCAGGTTCAGACACGTTTTTCAAGTCTGACTTCCACAGGAAATCGAAATGATGTGAAAGATTGATGGATACGTGCCTTGTCCTGTATCCATTACTTTGTCAATTCAGCGTTTTCATTCATCTGCGCTTTCCAGCCGTCCTGTAATCCGAAGTTATGTTCTCCTCATATTTGCGGAAAGCGCGGTTCAAAGTCAGTGGAGAGGAATATCTGCCTGATCACAAGGACTCTTAAACATCGTTTCCGGCTGCTCATCCATGATCTTTTTGATCAGTGTTAGAGTCTGACGATGGATATAATCCGGAGGCTTTTTGAAGCGCTTTGAAAAACAGGAAGGACGCATATTGAAGAAATCTGCAATCATGCTGATGGAAAAGTTCGAATCCGTTGTGATATGCTCATCCACATAAACAATATAGCACAGTCACGCTGTGTCATCCAGCGGACTTTTTTTCTCGGAAGGTTGCTCAGCCAGGGCCGACAGGGCATCCCCGATCCTCTGCAGCATGCTGTTCAGGTCCGGCAAATGGTACAGCTCACTTACATTGAACGCATCATGAGTGCGATCCTCCGGTTCAGGCGGGAGATTCATAAAAGAGGCATTCATAAGACTGCTACACCCAGCAGGTGGCACGAGCTTTTGAAAAGGTGCGCCTGCGCAGAAAAAGCGTCCCGATGATGTCCTGCCATGCGCCTTTGCACTGCGATAATCACAGATCAGGAGATTCCTGCACAGCTTCTTCTCTTTTTCCAGCACCTTCGGGAAAGCCAGTGTATCATCCGAGACAGTGGAAATCTCATCATAACGACAGACCGGAATGTCGGAAGCGAGCAGTCCCATATAATCACCAGCTTCCCGGCACTCCCAATAACAGGTGGTAATACTGACCGCCGTGTGCAGATTGCTGACGGCAGCAGTCAGAATAAGCCCGAAAGTATCCCGGAGACACCACTTTTGTTTTTCATTCAGCCCCCTCTGCCGCCATCAGGATGACCCCCAGTATACTTTTCTCAATCTGATCTGTCAAACAAAGAAAAACGCTCTGCAGAAAAACGAATCAACATCTTACTGCAGTCAGATATACTGACAGGTTATACCAGTATGCATTTGAAGAGAGTATTTCAACCATTTCAAGATTATTACCGAACTCGTCTGGAAGGCGAAGTGAAAAAAAGAATGTCCATAGCCGGATGAATATTCACGATAATATGAAGCCTGAAAAAACAAAATTCTCAGGTAGAGGTCAGATACTGAACAGAGCCGCTTCTCCGATAAGTTGATGGAAGCGGCTCTGTTTGTTGTTTAATTCTTTTTCCATCTCAGTCTTTTTCAGTCAGGGCTCATGATGGAGGAAAAAAGTTGTAATGCGACGGCTGCATCACAGCAGGTAATGAGAATCTCTGCTTCTCAGAAAAACTAAATTTAAGAGCGACACTGGCTGACAAAACAATGCCTGACCCTGTTTCAGGAAACCTGTTCACTGACAGCGGCCCATCTGCACGCTGAAAACCTGTATGCGTTCCATCAGTGGTGACCGTTAGATGCGCTCATTGCTTTCAGTTCTTTCTTTCGTTCATACATCATCTGATCTGCTCTTTCAAAAACAGTGCTCAGCTGCTGATCCTCCTGGCTCAGAACGGCGAATCCTATCGCTATTACCACGGCATTCTTCTTGATATTCGCTTCGATTTTACGATTCAGTTCGTCTATTACCTCTTGCACCGTATTGTAGCCTTTTCCCTGAAGAAGAACGACAAACTCGTCACCGCCGATTCTGAATACTGCACCATGAGCGAAGTAATCACAGATCAAGGTGCAGGCATCTTTGATCAGCTGATCTCCAGCTGTGTGCCCCTTTGTATCATTGGTATATTTCAGTCCGTTAATGTCACAGACCACAATTGCAAGTTCCTGTAATGTACCTTCCTGGATCTGTCTGTTGATCGCAGCTTCGCTCTCCAAATAAGCGTGCCTATTTCTGACACCTGTCATGGAATCTGTAGTCGCCATGTTTCGGAAAACTCTGCTGATTTCTTTTTCCGCTTCCAATTTATTCTGGGAAAGGCTTCCAATCTCGAAAAGAAGAATAATAGCAAAAGCCAATCCTGAAACCAGAGTGAAAATGATTATTCTTTTGCTGGTCTCTATATTTTTTCCACTGATATCCTGGATTTGTTCCTCTATCAAACTCTTTCGAATCAGAACTGTCAGTTCCCAGCCTGTTCCCGGAATCGGAACATAGCATAATGTCTCATTTGCATTGTCTAAGACAAACGACAGGCTACCCTTTGTCTCGTTCGCGAAATTACTGTAGCTTTCCGCCAGAACATCTTCCGTAACGATCCCCTTCAAAGCCTCAAACAAATTATGATTTGAGATCTCAGGTCCCAGTTCCGTACCAGTTAAGTTGCTTCCGTTCTTTGCATATAATGCAAAATGTGTCCGATCCTTCTCGTCAAATGCCAGCAGTTCGGAGATGTCATTGATGTCAAATTGAACGAAACAGGCCTTAAAGCGTTTCCCCATAACAGTGAGATCCGGCGTCGGGATTACCAGACAAACCTGTTTGGACGAACCATAGAGAGAAACGGTGCTGATGATCCGGCCTTTAATTTCCGGTCCGGACAAGAAACTGTGCCGGCTTCTGCCGGTATAAGTGGTATATTGTGTATACACAATATTGTCCACATCAACTAATGCGAACCGGTTAAGACTCATTAATAATTTTATTTTCCCGATCAAACTGCGGTATTCTTCCAGTGACTCAACCTTTTCCTTTGCTATTATGGATACTGCTTTTTCCATCTCGTCAAAGCTTTCATTGATCAGATTTGTAATGGTTTTTGCACCATTGTCTGCCATGGCTTCAAGGTAAAAGGAACTGACTGCAGATACCGCCTCATTCGTTGCAGCAATGGTCTGTTTTGACGCCCATATTGTGTTTGCTGTCACCATTGCCATAATTAAAAAGCTGCCTAGTACGATTGTCAGGATAAATACTCTATTTGTGATTCGTATTCTCTTCAACATTATGATTCACCGTACAGCAGTTCATGCATCAAAGCTGCATCTTTCTGAAAGATAATCGTTGTAATCTCATCTATCTTCTCCGGGAACAACTCACCGGCCAGATTTCCGTCTGCAATTTTCACAGCTGTCCGAATTGTATCAAAACCAATAGAAAAACAATCCTGTACGCCAAGGCAATAGATCACGCCATCCTGTAAATAGCGCAGAGCTTCTTCGTCATGATCCATTCCTACGATGACTGCACTGCTTTTCTTTTCTAAGACTGCTCTCGCCGCTCCAACAGGATTACTCATGTTGCAGCAGACAATACCGTCAAGCTCAGGACAGTTCTCCAGAATCTGCATGGTCAGATCATATGCCAGATCAACGGAATCCATATCATATTCTGCGGCAACAATCTCCATATTTTTGTAACGGGCAATGGTATCTCTTGCTCCTCTTGCCCGATCTTCATGACAGGGTGCGCCTTTACTTCCAATAAGAATCGCAATCTTTCCCTTATATCCGAGCTTTTTACACAGTGCTTCTGTCAGCTTTGCCCCATCCTCATAATTATGTGTATTGCCGACATATGCAAGTCTCTTACATCCTTTGGCCGCATCAGAGCTTGAGAAAGTCATTACTTTTACACCGGAATCCACCATTGCATCCAGCAACGGTGATATTATTGACTCATCTGCAACATCTACACCGATGACATCATAGCCTTTCTGTTTCGCAATATGAAGTCTTTGAACCTGATCCTCAGCGGAAGCTCCTTCCGGTGCCATATACTCGTAGGTAATGGTTATTCCCCTATCCAGATACTGTCTCTGAGCCTCTTCCATTCCAAGCGCTACTGCATCCCACCACGAATGGACTGTCTTGTAAGTGAAATAAAAATTGTAATGGTCTTTCAGTGGTTCATATGAATCCAGTTTATGCTCAAAGTGCACTGCGTTACGCACAGATTCATCTGAATTAAAAGCGGCGGTCTCCTCAACAGAACTGACATCAGATAACTTATCTGAGT
>CACXHF010000196.1 GCA_902767305.1 uncultured Eubacteriales bacterium | reverse complement strand
GGGATTCGATCTTCCTTCTTCCGGATATCCGTGTTTGGAAGCAGGTATTCATCATACGCAACAGACGGCGTGGATATCTGGCCGTATTCAACATACTCATTTGACGTCGTCTGTCTGACAATGGTCGGCAAAACAAGAAGAATGGCAAATATCATCACAACTACAGTCGTTTTTTCGCCGTGACCGAACATTCGAAGGTATCCGTATGCACCTGCAAGAGAGAAAAACAATGCAGGAAACATCATAAAGCGCCAGGGAAACTGGATATATGCCGCCAGTCCTCCTGTTATCTGATCCAGGCGTCCCCAGGGAAAATATACCGAAGCCATCAACATACCCGCCAGTCCGATAAAAACAAGACGCAGAGCGTTTCTGTCCTGTTCTGACTTTTCTTTTCCGAGGGTCAGATAGAAAAGAAGAAGTACAGGAACAATCAGTACAAGTCCCGGTTCAACCGGTATGGCAGAAAGTATACTGTCCAGGGGATCAACCGGCATATCTCCCTCACCCCAGAGGAACATCTGTGCCGGTGAGAGAATACTCGCCGTCAGGGAACGTCTGAGACTTTCCGCACTGATCCCCTCCCGCATCATCTGCAGCATCGGAACATACTGGAACAGGCACATTCCCGTTGCTGCAAGAACGGCAAGAAAAACAGCGGCATACCTCTTCTCTCGAATCAGTCTCCTGCAATACAAAAGTGCCATCCCTGCAGACAAGCCAAGACACATAACAGTGGTAAGATTATGACTCAGCGCGATACCTGCAGCGCCCAGAGCCAGTACCGGCCACCTCTCTTTTTCTCCAAAGAAAGCATCCCAGAGTCCGGCAATAAACAGCGGCAGTATGCAAAGTGCAACCGCCTCTCCCAATGCTCCCCGAACATAGCAGTCTGTTATCCGGTAAACACTCAGGACATACAGAACTGCCGCCAGCCGGGCTGCCCATTTATCCTTAAAAATTCTGGCTGCACAGTAGTGCATCGTCAGCGCAGAGATCACATGAACCGTTATATACATTAACTGGATGACGTAATTTGCTGAAAAACCGAGATTTAAAAGAAGCGCAAACGGATATAAAAGGATGTCCGGATAAAAAACCGAGGTAACCGCTCCAAATCCATTATAGGTATAGCCGCCGCACCGGACAGGGAACTGCATCGTCCGCAGTCCGTCTGCCAGGTTCCATAATCTGGCCACATGAAACGGCGTATCATATACCTGTATGATATTATCCTTCAGCGACGGAACGCTGGCGTAAAGTACTGCCAGGGCAACGATCATCCAGCCGTTGTCCGTAATTCCCCGAATCCGATATCGCCACCATAAGATGCAGAAAGCAGCGGCCAGCATCAAAACAGACAGCGCATGATCATGATAAAACGGACTGTCCAGAATAAAATCATAAATCACTATCTGGCTGCCGCTGCAGAAATCCGTCACAATCTGAAAATTGGCCGCTGCATTTTTGATGGTAAAGAACGCCTCTCCCTCAAATTCACCGGGATAAACCGGGATATCACCGGGTTCAAACCCTGCTTCATTATCTGAACGGAGACGGATATAGTTTTCTCCGTCGCACTCAATAAACCATCTGAGCCGATACGTACCGGCAGGAAGATGGAAATAGGGTCCGGACGTCATTTCACCATAATGGTCTCCGTTTTCTATCATCCTGGCAGACTTTTCTGTAAAATGAATATCACTGCTGCAAAGTCCCAGCCATGTCTTTCGGCGGTCAAGACGCCCGCTTAGAATCAGCAGAACCGTCATTGCAATCACCAGAAAGATCGGCAGCCACTTTTTTAAGGATTTCCGTTTATCCATACTTTTCATTTTTTCTTCCATTACCTTTTTCAGCGAAATACCTGTCCGGCATCAGTCATTCTGCACCGATGTATTCCTTTCCTCCCGGGCAACATACTGATAGAAAAAAGAGTTATTCGTATCCGTACAGATGAAGTTCTCCGTATCTGCTCCCGGATGAAGAACAGTTTTATACGGATCCGAATACTGGCGAAACATCCCAAGCCTGATCACTTTGTAAGCCCCCCGCTGAAATTCCAGCATCGGGGTAATGCTGCCGATCAGCAGTGCGGCAATGAGGCATCCGGAAAACACCTTTCTCCGGGCAATTCCATCTTTCAGATATCTTGCACAGTAAACTGAAAGAACAAAGAGTCCCGGAATCGAAGCACGCATGGAAAAATCCATATTGTATCCGACGCGAAAGACCGGAATGATCAGCAGTGAAAAAACAACCATTCTGAACGTCGGATCCTTATATGCAGCCGGTGCAAGGATGAGTGCATATACGCCCCATTCAACCAGACTGAACAACATCAGTCTGCCCACAGATTCCGGCAGTGAATAGACATTCAGAAAAAGATCTGCTCTGAAAGGAGCATTCCCTGTTGCCGCATTGGAGGAAAGATAGAGCAGACACGGAATACTGGCCAGAATTGACAGAATGTTGCATAAACTGAAGGGTTTGAACAATACAGCCCTGAGAGAATCTCTCTTTTCCCGGTTTCTCAATG
>CACXHF010000195.1 GCA_902767305.1 uncultured Eubacteriales bacterium | reverse complement strand
TTTTCCGGCGTCAGCTCTACGATTTCCCCTGGACCCAGTTCTTTTACGTCCTCGAATCCAAGTTTGTGATACGCAAAGCTCTCAAACGCAACGGCATAGCCATCCTCCCGCCTGCCAACTGCCACCGGAAGGCGGCCCAGCAGATCGCGTGCAGCGATGATGTGTCCCTGCTCCGTCAGAATCAGAATGGAGGCCGTGCCCTCAATGGATCTCTGTGCAAACTGAATCCCCTCGGCAAAATTGCTCTTCTGATTGATCAGTGCGCTCAGGAGCTCCGTCTGATTGATCCGTCCGCCGGTCATGCTGTCAAAGTGTCCGCCGCTGAAACTCAGATACTGGTGGATCAGCTCTTCAGAATTACTGATCACTCCGGTCATGCAGATGGCATAGGTTCCCAGACTCGAGCGAATCAGCAGGGGCTGCGGATCGCTGTCACTGATGCAGCCGATAACACTGCTCCCGCGCATCTCCTCAAAAATATGCTCGAACTTGGTCCGGAAAGGTGCATTACAGATGTTATGGATCTTCCTCTGAAGGCCGAACTCCGCATCCCAGGCCGCCATTCCAGCCCGTCTCGTGCCCAGATGGCTATGATAATCGACGCCGAAGAATACATCCAGCATACTGTCGTTCCTGGATACAATTCCAAAGAATCCACCCATATCTCGTCTCTCCTGTGGTTAGAATTTGGCACGAAAAAGCTGTTTTCGCTTATGCGAAAAACAGCTTGCTGAGTGTCATGGGATCAATATATTTGCCGTCTTTATAAACACGCATGTTGCCGCTGGCAATCTCATCGATCAGCATGACACGTCCCTCTGCATCATATCCGAATTCAAACTTGATGTCGTAGAGTTCCATGCCCTTCTCTTTCATGTCATCCGCAACAATTTTGGTAATCTTCTGCGTCATTTCCTTGATGTCATCGTACTGGCTGCCTGTCATGACTCCCAGATCGACCAGGCCGTCCTTTGTCACCAGCGGGTCGCCCTTGGCATCGTTCTTGAACGTGGTTTCCACATAGGCCGGCAGATCCGCGCCT
The DNA here is from genome assembly GCA_902767305.1 of uncultured Eubacteriales bacterium. Lineage (GTDB taxonomy): Bacteria > Bacillota > Clostridia > Christensenellales > Aristaeellaceae > Ventricola. The sequence continues at coordinate 3,065 of CACXHF010000195.1, read as the reverse complement.
TCTTCAACATAATCGCTGTAACGGCGGTAGAAGCTGCCCACTGCCTTATAGCGGCAGATCACCTCAAGTCCCTTGCCGAACACCTTTGCAGGCCTGACCTCCATGGTGGTCCGGGCAAGGTCGGCACTGACATAATGTGTGCGGATACCGGCCGCGTTAATCTTCTCAAAGAAATAAATGCTCATCCGAAGATTGACATCGCCGACACCTTCAATCGTCAGCCCCACGCTGTTTTCACCGGGATCAAATACGCCGTCCTTGCCGGTGCAGTCATCCTTGAACAGCAGTTCATAGTTACCGTTTGGAAGTGCGTAGACATTCTTTGTCTTGCCAGTGTAAACAAGCTGTTTTTCCATGTTGGTCTCTCCTTCATCTGGTTGTAGGAATAAGTTAATCAGAGTCTTTCCGCGATTCCCGCGTCTTTTTCCAGAACCGCCTTTGCATCGTCAGCACGTTTCCTGTCCAGTTTTGCAGACAACGCTGCATCCTCAACGGCCAGAATCTGAGCTGCCAGCAGTGCGGCATTGGCACCGCCGTTCACCGCGACCGTCGCCACCGGAATGCCGGTAGGCATCTGTACGGTACTCAGCAGGGCATCCAGGCCTTCCAGACACGGTCCTGTACACGGAATGCCGATCACAGGCAGTGTGGTGCCAGCTGCGACAGCGCCGGCCAGATGTGCCGCCATTCCCGCAGCAGCGATAATCACGCCAAAGCCGCGTTCACGGGCGTGCACCGCAAAGTCCCGTGCCTCTGCCGGTGTACGGTGTGCGGAATACACATGAACCTCAAAGGGAATTTCGAGCAATTTCAGCTGATCCGTCGCTTTGCGAATGACCGGCAGATCACTGTCACTGCCCATGATAATACCGACTTTTTTCATCTGTTTTCCTCCCATCTCCCGCACTGACACCGCTCCTGTTCCGTGTCCCTCAGGCGGAATTCCGGCATAGTTTACTCCTATTTCCGAACAATGTCAACATAAAATGTTAAAACATTCCGGAATATTAAGGAAAACACGAACGTTCGCCTTTTAAAACGTTCGTGTTTTCCGAATTTCTTTTCTGTTTATTTGTTCAGGTCTCACAAAAGGGCAACTTTCGTTTCGCAGTAAATGCACCGATATTCCTTTTTTTCCCGGTTGGAAAGTCGAAATTTATGTGCCAGTTCCTGTTCACAGCTGGTGATACAGCGGGGATTCTTGCAGTGGATGACATTCACCAGCATTTCCGGCATGTCAATCTGCTTTTTCTCCACCAGTTTCCCCTCCCGGATGATGTTGACGGTTGCTCCGGGATCCACATACCCGATCAGATCATAATCCACGGGAATGGGCGCATCGACCTTGATAATGTCTTTTCGTCCCAGCTTGACAGAGGTAACATTCGTCAGCAGTGCCACCGGTACGTTCGTGTTTTCAAGCCCCAGCAGGTTATACAGTTTCCGTCCCAGGCCCGCCGTAATGTGATCAATGACAATTCCGTCTCGGATCGAGTCCACAGTCATATCCTTCCCGCCTCCTTGAGCAGCATCAGTATCAGTGCCATGCGCATGTATTTTCCGTTCAGAACCTGCTTGAAATAACAGGCCCGCGGATCATCGTCCACCGCAATGCTGATTTCATTTACCCGCGGCAGCGGATGCATGACGCACAGGTCAGGCCGTCCTTTTTTCATTTTCTCCGGGGTCAGAATATAGCTGTCCTTCAGACGCAGATAGTCCTCTTCGTTGAAGAAACGCTCCCGCTGGACACGGGTCATGTACAGGATATCCAGATCCCCGATGACCTGTTCTAGGCTCGTGGTCTGCATGAAGGGAATGTTGTTTTTTATCAGACAGTCATTTTTTACATATCCGGGAACTTTCAGTTCCTCCGGGCTGATCAGGACAAACTTCAGTCCCTCATAGCGGCTCATGGCCGTAATCAGGCTGTGAACCGTCCGTCCGAATTTGAGATCTCCGCAAAGTCCTACGGTCAGATTGCCAAGCCGTCCCTTTTCCCGACGGATCGTCAGAAGATCAGCCAGAGTCTGTGTCGGATGACAATGGCCGCCGTCGCCGGCATTGATGACGGGCACTGAGGCATTATTGGCTGCCACCAGGGCTGCTCCCTCCTTGGGATGACGCATGGCAATGATATCCGCGTAACAGGATACCGTCTTGGCAGTATCTGCCACGCTCTCCCCCTTGGCAGCAGAACTTGTGCCGGCACCGGTCACGCTCAGCACATTGCCGCCCAGTTCATACATGGCCGCCTCAAAACTGAGACGCGTACGTGTGCTGGGTTCAAAGAACAGGGTTGCCAGTTTTTTTCCGTGACAGCGCTCACTGTACTGGTCCGGCCGCGCAATAATATCCTCCGCCGTATCCATCAGGCGGTCCAGTTCCTCGAGAGTCAGATCTGGTACATCAATTACGCTTCGCATGTTCTCTCCTTTATACGCAGCGGGCTCTGACAGCCCGTTGCTGTTCCGTTGCTCCTACCTGTTAACAAACCGGGACAGGGCATCCATCCCTGATCCCGGTCTCCTGTGCATTCATCCGGCACCGAAGCACCGCGGTCCGGCAGACTGATGCGTTCTCAGCTGCGCCAGGATTCGTCCTGCGGATTGTTTCTGAATCGAATCAGTCTTTCCACATCTTCCGGACGGATATATCCCTGCTTCGCCGCTTCATCTGCTATGACATCAAAATTGGTCAGTGAAACATTCCGGACATCAGCTGCTGCCAGCCGTTCGATTCCCTTCTTCATGCCGTACGTGAAAATGCTCACGATTCCAAGGACCTGCGCACCGGCTGCGCGAAGCACATCCACGACCTCCAGCACGCTGCCGCCGGTGGAAATGAGGTCCTCAACCACTACGACCTTCTGCCCGGGCTCAAGCCGTCCTTCGATCTGATTCTGACGGCCGTGATCCTTTGCACCGCTGCGCACATAGCCCATGGGCATTTTCAGAATATGTGCCGTAATCGCAGCATGGGCGATGCCTGCCGTGCTGGTCCCCATCAGCACCTCCGCCTCCGGATATTCCATACGGATGATCTGTGCCAGCGCATTCTCCACA
>CACXHF010000194.1 GCA_902767305.1 uncultured Eubacteriales bacterium | reverse complement strand
TATGCAACGGATGTTCCCAGGAGGAACAGGCACACAAATGTGACAAAACGGGTGGTCCTGTCTGATTTCCCCGTCAGAATCCGCACACAATTGTAAATCAGGATCAGCAGTGACAGCAGGAACAGCACCCAGTTGATCCCTATGTATGCCAGCGAATACACAGAGGCAGCTTTCCCGATCATGTACTGGATCGTGGTTCGTGAATGGAGCGGGAAATGAAGCGTTTTCTCCGCCGCTTCAACCGTTTCACTCATCGGAATAGCAGAAGGGGTATTAAAATTATAGTACTGTAAAGACAGAAACGTGTTGTAGATCGTCAGCATGTCCGGAAACAGCGCCGCGATCTCTGCCAGATTTTTCCCGCCCATGGATGGAACCAGCCGGAATTTCTTATCCGCTTTCAGCCGGCCGGTTCTGAATGCTTCCCGCAGTTCCTGATTGATCTGTTTAAAAATGTCCTGCACTCTTTTTTCGGATGTCCACAGCTTATCCGCCTGGACGCCGTCCCGCAGAACCCATGTCAGGAAGTCCCCCGGAATCGGATTGTCTTCGATGTCCCCGAACCACTTCGGGGTATGGATCGTATTGTTATAGATATCCCAGTGTTCCTGAAACGTTTCTGACGCTTCGAACGCTTTATCAATCGCATCCTTGGGTGCCCATACTTCAGTGGTCCGGTCCGGGCTTTCAATTTTATAGATCAGGTTCACGAAATCGCTTAATTCACCGGCGGTCCGGCTGTTCGTCAGTGCGATTCCGTAGAATTTCAGATGAAACAGTTCGATCGCTGTTTTATAGGTATAGAACCCGCCCACCGGCATGCAGACGAGGAGCAGCAGGACCAGCACCGATCTGACATCCCGGGTCCTGTTTTTCACTGCATCATAAAAGAGATACATCATTTCAAACAGCGTGCCGGCCGCAACAACAGCCAAAAGCCAGATCCCGTCCTCTTTAATATAACAAGTATACGGAAACAGAATGGCCAGGGCAATATTGGTTCTGAGCAGATCTCTTTTCGATTTGCGGAGCACCTGCAGCGCGGAAAGAACCAGCAGATTAAAAGTGATTAATATACAGGGAATCAGAATGGTATTCCGGTACACATTTGTCCCGATCAGCCGATCAAATGCGGCTGGATAGAACAGGACATACAGATAGGAAAACAGGCGAAATCCCTTATTCCGAGTAAAGCAGGAAACAGTTTTCCAGGTGAGACCAGCCGCGGCAACATACAATGCGGTGGTCATAAATCCATACGTCAGGCCGGAAAGATAAACGAACCCTAACAGCAGTGAAAATGACGTTTCCTTGACGAGCAGCATGTTGGGATAAGGCGCATTGGAACCCAGGTGGTTATGCGTAAAAGGATTGCAGTAATTCAGAAACAGGACATCATCATGCATCCCGTATGAGTCAAACCAGTAAGCGGCATTCAGTCCCATCCATAATCTGAGGACGGTGGCAATGATGACAATGGTCCAGTAAATGTCTATCCTGCCCCGAAGCGGATTCCCGCTCTTTTCCAGGGTCTCAGGCAGCGCTGCCAGACTTTCTGATACGGATCCGGATTTCTCTGTCATTTTCAGTACCCCTTTGAAAAAATCGTTGCGAAGTGCCCTGCACACAGAATCCTGATGTTTTTTCCTGTGTACTCTGCCGCAGTCCGGTCATTTTCGGCTGCGGACAAACTGCTCCATCCGCCGCAGTGCCTCCCGCAGCTTTTCAATGCTGGTCGCATAGGAGCAGCGGATAAATCCCTCGCCGGATTCACCGAATGCCGTTCCCGGAACACAGGCCACATGCATTTCCTCAAGCAGCTCCGTACAGAACGCCTCGCTGCTCATTCCGGTCGCGGCAATGCCGGGGGACACGTAAAACGCGCCCTTCGGGGTAAAGCAGTCAAGACCCATGGCATTGAGCCCCTCCACCATCAGGCGGCGGCGCCGGTCATACGAAGCCACCATTTTCCGGACGTCCTCATACTGGGTGGCAAATGCACGCCGAAGGGCCTGGCAGGCCGCCACCTGTCCCTGCATGGACGCGCAGAGCATGGTATACTGATGAATCCTGAACATCGGCACCATGATTTCCCGCGGTGCGCAGGCATACCCGACCCGCCATCCGGTCATGGCAAACGCCTTGGAAAAACCGTTCAGCGTAATTGTCCGCTCATGCATCCCGGGAATGGACGCAAAGGAAGTATGCTCGTGTCCCTCATAGACGAGTTCCGAATAGATTTCATCCGAAACGACCATGATGTCGGTATTCTGAAGACACGCGGCAAGTTCGGTCAGTTCCCCGCGGCTCATCACACCGCCGGTGGGATTGTTGGGATAGGGAAGGATCAGGGCTTTGGTCCGGGACGTGATCGCCGCCCGCAGTTCCTCCGGCGTAATGGCAAACCCGTTTTCGGCATGCGTATGCACGGGAACCGGCGTCCCTCCGGCAAAGATCACGCAGGGCGCATAGCTGACATAGCTCGGATCCGGAATCAGGACCTCATCCCCCGGCATGACCAGGGCGCGCATGGCCAGGTCAATGCCCTCGCTGGCCCCGACCGTCACCAGGATCTCACTGGCGGGATCATAGCGGACGCCGTACCGGGTCTCAAGATACCTTGCAATATTGCTTCGCAGTTCCGGAAGTCCCCAGTTGGAGGTGTACTGTGTCCGGCCTTCCTCGATGGACTGGATGGCTGCGTCCCGGATCGGCCACGGCGTGACAAAGTCCGGTTCACCGACGCCCAGGGAAATCGCATCCGGGATTCTCTGCACAATATCAAAGAATTTCCGGATCCCGCTGGGCGGAACCGCGGCCACCCGCTGGTTCAATACCTTGCTCAGATCCATCAGGGCATCACCGCCTGTCGGAGATCCGTATTCGGCGTCTCAAAAATGGTTCCGCCGTACTTGTACGTTTTCAGCCGGAAATGCGTACTCGTCCCTGTCACGCCCTCGATGACGGAGAGACGGCTGTGCACAAACTGCGCCAGTTCCCGAAGCGTTCCCGCCTCGCATTCCACCAGCAGGTCATAGGCACCGCTCATCAGGTAAAGCGAACGGACCTCATCATACTGCATGATGCGCTGGGCAATGGCATCAAACCCCTTTTCCCGCTGCGGCTGCACATTGACCTCAATGACCGCGCGGACAAATTCCCGGTCCGTCCGCTCCCAGTTGATCAAGGTCTGAACGCCTACCAGGATTCCCTCCCGGTGCAGACGTTCCATGCTCTCCGTCACCGCCTCCCGGTCCGATCCGGTCATGGTGGCCAGCTCCTCCGTCGATATTTTGGCATCCTCACAGAGGATTTCAAGAATCTGCATGTCCAGTGTCGACAACATCGGATTTACCCCCTTCTGTTTTCCTGTCTCCGGAGCCCCCGCTCCGGGATATTAACGTTCCCCCGTCACCGGCCCGCTTCCGTCCGGCATACTGTTCGATCTGATTCACCATCTGCCGGACCGCCGGAGGCAGCATGTGCGGATTGAGCATGGCAATGCCGAACTCCCGGTATTCCATGGGCTCGATGGGATACACGTCGACGTTTCCGTGATACCGCTCCAGGATAAGCGCAGGCATGACGCCGATGCCGAACCCGCTCTCCACCATGGCAATGGTGGCCAGGTCATCATTGACGCGGCAGGATGCATGCACCGAAAAATGGTGCCGGTTCATAAAGGCCTGGACATCTGCGTCCACCGCATCCCCCTGAACCACAAAGGTTTCACACCGCATTTCATCCGGCGTAATCACCCCCGGCTTCCGGGTTTCAAATCCCCGGGGCACGATGCACATCAGCTGATCCCGGTACAGCGGCCGGATGGTCAGCTCCTGGGTCGACTCCATGGACAGAAAGCCGATGTCCACCACATCCGTCTTCACCCAGTCGATCACATCCGCATAGGTTCCCTGGTGAATTTCAATCTCCACGCCCGGAAAATGCGTTCGGTATTCCGTCACAATTTCCGGAATCCAGGCGATGCAGACGCTGTCAAATGCCCCGATGCGCACTTTGCCCCTCTGCACGCCCCGATACTCATCGATGGTCTGGCTGAGGACATCATCCGCCGCCAGCACCTGCCGGATAAAGGGATAAATTGCCGCACCGTTGTGCGTCAGTGAAACCCCGCCGCGGTTGCGGACAAACAGCGAAAAACCGCAGGATTCCTCCAGTGCACTGATCGCATGGCTGATGGCGCTGGGCGTAATGTGCATGACCTGCGCCGCCCGGGCAAAGCTGCCCTGCTGGATCACCGCATGGAAAATCCGGTATTCAAGCAGCGTCATCCGCTATCCCCTCCTGCTTTTTCCTCTCCCTTTTTCGGTTTCCTCAATTTACACCATTCCCCGATTTCCGTCAAGAAAATTCTCTCTGAAATTCGGGCTTGCATCTCACGGACCAATCTGGTATACTCCCGCTCGACAACCTGTCGGACTGTTCGAAACCATCCAGTCCTTAAAAAAAACTATGGGCCGGGACGCATGTCCCACTGTAGGCGGCAATTTGTCGTCTTTTTCTGATGTCTCAGAAAAGCCTGTCGTTTTCCGGGTTGATCTGAGAAAGGAGTACATTTATGTCACCCGCTTCGCTGAACACCAAAAAACTGACCCTCGCAGCAATGATCGCTGCCATCTACACCGTCCTGACGCTGGTTCTGGCGCCGATTTCCTACAGTGCGGTTCAGGTGCGCCTCTCAGAGGCGCTTACCCTCCTGCCGGTCCTGTTTCCGGAAGCCATTCCCGGCGTCACAATCGGCTGCCTGCTGGCCAACATCCTGGGCGGTTCCACCCTTCCGGACATCATCTTCGGAACGCTGGCGACCTTCCTTGCCGCCGTCTGTACCTATGCACTGCGGAAAAAATACTGGCTGGCCGCATCCATGCCGGTCATTTTCAACGGCGTCATCGTAGGCGCAGTGATCTACTTCACCGCCTCGGACGGTTCCTTTCCTCTGCCGCTGTGCATGCTGTCTGTGGCCGTCGGCGAATCCATTGCCTGCTACCTGGCCGGAACGCTTCTGATCCAGGTTCTGAAGCGCACCCCGCTGGTCAAATCCTGACACTCGCCCGTTCTGCCGATGCAGAGCGGGCTTTTTCATTCCGCCGGGCACATTCCCCGCTCAGCCCCTTGACAGAAGTTCATTTTGGCGTTAATGTACGCTTATCAAATTGCAGAGAGGTGATTCCAATGCGCATTGCATTAATTAATGAAAACAGCCAGGCCGCCAAGAACGGCATGATTGAAAAGGCTCTCCGGAAAGTCGTTGAGCCCATGGGCCACGTCGTTGACAACTACGGCATGTATTCCCAGGAGGACACTGCCCAGCTGACCTACGTCCAGAACGGCATTCTTGCCGCCATCCTGCTCAATTCCGGTGCGGCGGACTACGTCGTGACCGGCTGCGGTACCGGCGAGGGCGCCATGCTGGCCCTCAACAGTTTCCCCGGCGTGCTCTGCGGCCACATCGTCGATCCTTCCGACGGATTCATGTTTGCCCAGATCAACGACGGCAACGCGGTCGCTTTCCCCTTTGCCAAGGGCTTTGGCTGGGGTGCCGAGCTGAACCTCGAATATACCTTTGAGAAGCTCTTCGGTTTCGGCAGCGGAAACGGCTATCCGCCGGAGCGCGTCGTTCCCGAGCAGCGCAACAAGAAGATTCTGGATCAGGTACGTGCCCATACCCTCAAAGACCTCATCACCTGCCTCAAGGGCATTGATCCGGAACTGGTCCGCGGCGCAGTCGCCGGCCCCCGTTTTAAAGAACTGTTCTTCGCATCCGCCAGGGATGAGGCGATCATCGAATACATTCGCTCCATTCTCGGCTGATCTTTGTCCAGAACCCCCTATGGCCGGCAGCCTGTTTCTGTTTTTCGGGCTGCCGGCTTTTTTCAGGATACGGAGGCATTATGATTCTCGATCTTTCCTATCTCAGTTATCCGCTGCCGTCAGACATCTCCATGCTGTACGAATCCGGCCATTTTGAGGAAATGAACCGTCTCATCGACCTGAATCTGCAAAACGACCTGCCGGAGGGTCTCCGAAAGCACCTGGAGTTTCTGCGCTATTGTGCCATGGACATCGTGGAGGCCTATAAGCTGACGCCGGATAAGGCCTTTGACAACGCCGTCAAGCGGATTCCCGACCTGACCCGGGAGGAATTCCACCGGCTGCGGGATGAACGCACCCTTGACTGGCGGTACATCAACGGAAAGCGTTTTTACCGCAACAACTGCATCAGCAATCTGCTGCGCACCCGCCGCAGTTACGCCCTCCGGGAAAAAGGCGCCGCGATTCTGACGGAAGAGGAAAACGAAGCCCGGGAGCGGGATTCCCTCATCCATACGCTGAAAGAAAAAGGACATCTCCGGTACCGCGGCGAAATGAACGAATCCATCACGGTGCACAGTGACCGGCTGACCCCGGGTGAAATGCTCCGTTTCTGGCTGCCTCTGCCCGTCAGCGGCATGCCAATCTGCCATTCCCGGATTCTCGCCTCATCCCATGCCCCCGCCTGGATCAGCCCGGAAGACACGCCTCAGCGGACAGCTTACTTTGAGGTCCCCTATGAGGAACACCTGACCGTGTCCGCGCGTCTCGCCTGGGAAACCGAAATGACATACGTAAAGCCAGATCCCGCCCTGGCCACCGGCGTATTGGCCGATGACGTCACGGAACAGGATCTGGCTCAGGTTGAACCTCATATGGTGTTTTCGCCTTACCTGAAGGCGCTGACCCGCGAAATTGTGGGCGACACGGATAATCCCATCGTCAAGGCCCGCCGCATCTACGATTTCATTACCACAAAGGGCACCTACCGCTTTATGCCCCCCTACCGGTCTGTCCGGGACATTGTCGGCTATTTCTGTGCCAATCTGCGCGGCGACTGCGGGGTTCAGGCGCTGACGTTCATCACCATGTGCCGCTGCTGCGGGGTTCCCGCCAGATGGCAGTCCGGCCTTTATATGGCCCCCTCCTCCTGCGGCATGCATGACTGGGCGATGTTCTACGCTGCGCCCTACGGCTGGCTGTTCGCCGACTGTTCCTTCGGCGGCTCCGCATACCGCAACGGATCCGCGGAACGCCACGATTTCTACTTTGGAAATCTGGATGTGTGGCGTCTGCCTTTCGCCTCCCGCTTCCAGCATCAGTTCACGCCGCCCACCCGTTTCATGCGGGGCGACCCGTATGACAACCAGATCGGCGAGGCGGAAAGCCTCACCCGGCCTCTTTTCGAGGATGAACTGGAACATTGCCACGAGCTGATTTCAGGCACGCTCTGCGACTAACGCGCGGAATGCATCCAGGAATTCCGTACAGTCCCAGACACCGCAGCCGATCAGCTGGTCGCCTGAAAGGCTCATTTCCAGCTTCACGCCGTTTTTCAGCGTAATCAGCAATGCCTGTCCGCCCGGAAGTGCTTCCGCATTTTCGAGGCGGGCATTTTTCATTAAGACCTCCATGACCGCCTCCGCGTCCGCCCCCTCCAGCGTGCCCACGTTTTCAAGGGTAATGGACGCGACCTGCCCAAGAACCGCGCAGGTATCCTGCAGGCTGTCCCCGTTCAGACCGTAGCCATGCTCGCCGGAGCGCTGGAACAGCGCCATCTGCCCGTCCACCTCTGCCAGAACAGCCGTTGTGGTCGGAAGGCCGTCTACGGCATACACCGCGTCGCCCTTCAGAACCGCGTTGCTGATATAGTCATCCCCGTCCGCCCGCAGATCATACGGGTTTTCAGAATAACGGGTCACTGTTCCCACCGGACTGCCCTTCGCCCTCAGACTGTCCAGCATATACATCATCCGGTACAGTTTTCCCCTGTGAATCAGAATGGCATGATCGTCCTCCACCGTGATGACATATTCATGCTCGGTAATCGGCCGCGCCGTCACGACTGCACCGCCGCCGGCCTCTATGGCATACAGCTCATGGAGGGTCATCGGCCGCTCCTGCATCAGTCCGGCAAGACCAAGCACCACCGCCAGCACGGCCGCGGCCGCACAGAGTCCGGGAATCCATCTGCGCTCCGGTTTCCGCTCCGTGCGCGCGAGAATTGCCCGCATGTTTTCAGGGCTGCTGAGTCCGGCAACGCCTCTGTCCAGCTGCTCACGAACCGATTCCGGAGAATTCAGATCGATCATCGGGCCACCTCCTTTCCGTTCCCATGCACAGGCCCGTTCAGGCCCGTTCCTCAAGTATCGCTTCAAGTTTCTTCCGCCCTCTTGCGAGACGGCTTGCCACGGTTCCCTCTGAAATATTCAGGATTGAGGCAATCTCCTGCAGCGTGAAATTCTGATAATAATACAGCAGAATAATTTCGCGAAACTGTGCCGGCAGCGAATAGATGGCTTTCGCCAGCATTTCCTGCTCCGCCCGCTCCTCCAGAAGATTCCGCTCATCCGGAATCAGTTCCATCACGGGCGGACCGAGAATCACCCGTTTTGCCCAGGAACTGCGCCAGTAATCGCGGCACGCATTGATCGTCACGCGAATCAGCCAGGCTTTTTCCTTCCCCGGCGTAATCGTCCCTGCATAGGTAAACAGCTTCGTAAATACATCCTGACAGACGTCCTCCGCACGCTGCTTTTCCCCCAGATAGTAATACGCGGTTCTCAGCACATCGTTGCCATAAAGGGCATACAGGCGGTCAAAGACCTCCCCTGTATACGGCCGTGCATCCGACTGCAAAAACAACACCCCTGTCTAAATAACGTCTCAGCGTACGGATTTTATCCTGAACGATGAAAAAAAGCTTCTTTCCGCTGCGAAAGAAGCTTTTTCCATCCATCCAATCCCGGGATCAGAAGCTCCGTCCGGCTCCGCCGCCGCGGGAACTGCCGCCGCCAAAGCCGCCCCGGCTGCCTCCGCCGCCGAAACCGCCGCGGCTTCCGCCACCGCCAAAGCCACCAAAACTCCGTCCGGCTCCGCCGCCGCGGGAGCTGCCTCCGCCAAAGCCGCCCCGACCGCTGCTCCGGCCGCTGCCATAACCGCCGCCGAATCCGCCGCGGGGAGGCCGCCGGTTGTTATTGAACAGACTGCCCAGCAGCAGCCAGTTCAGGCAGCCGCCGCCATTTCCGCGCCTGAAGCTGTTGAACAGAACACTGACAATCAGATACAGCACGATGAGTGCCAGCACAATACCAAACACTCCCAGGC
>CACXHF010000193.1 GCA_902767305.1 uncultured Eubacteriales bacterium | reverse complement strand
CGCGGGCTCCTCGCTGTGGGAGGTGGCAGCGGTCGATGAAAACGGGAAGGTGCTGCCGGCGATAGGTGCATCGGTATCCGGTGCCCGCGAGGGCCGTGCCGCGGATCCGAATACGCTCATCGATGAGGCGGACACGGTGCCGCTCAAACCGACGTACCGGAACAGCATGTATTTCGATGAGATCTACCATGCGCGGACGGGGTATGAGCATGCGCACAGTCTGCCCACGTATGAGACGACACATCCGCCTCTCGGAAAGGTGTTCATGAGTCTCTGTATCCGGGCGATGGGGATGACGCCCTTTGCCTGGCGGTTCGCCGGCGCGCTGACCGGCGTCCTGATGCTCCCCGTTATCTATCTGCTGGCTCTGCAGATTCTGGGCAGTTCCCGCTGGGCCCTTGTGGCCGAGCTGATGATGGCCCTGGACTGCATGCATTTTACGCAGACCCGGATTGCCACCATCGACTCGTTCCCGGTGCTGTTCATGATGCTGATGTTCCTGTTCATGGTCCGCTGGATGCGGCGGGATTTCCTGCGGACGCCCATGCCGAAGCTGCTGGCGGAGCTGGCCCTGTCCGGATTGTTCATGGGCATGGCGATTGCCTCCAAGTGGATCGGCTGTTACGGGGCGATCGGCCTGGCTGTGCTGTTTTTCAGCCGGGTCGCGGAGCTGTACAGCCAGTACAGATATGCCAGAAGGCATCCGGATGAGGAGGGCTGTGAGCTCGCAGAACGGTTCCCGCAGAGGATGCGCGCGACGATTCTGTGGTGCGTGGTGTTTTTTGTCCTCGTTCCGCTCCTGATCTACGCGCTTTCCTATATTCCGTATCTGAGTGCCTACGGCCGGATCCGGCTGGACGGCACGCTGTTCAAACGGCTCTGGGACGCGCAGGTGCTGATGTACGATTATCATGCCAATCTGGTGGCGGAGCATTATTTCTCGTCGCCGTGGTATGAATGGCCGCTCATTATCCGGCCCATGTGGTATTATTCGGCGCCGTTCCCGGCAGCGGGTATGGTTTCCTCCATTCTCGCCTTCGGCAACCCGGCGGTCTGGTGGGGCTCCCTCTGCGGCATGCTGTTCATCCTCGGATACAGCGTGTACCGGAATCTGCTGCCGCTGGCCGGAATCCGTCCGGTGCGGATCGATCCGCTGGACCGGATGATGCCGGTGATCGTCATCGGCTTCCTCTCGGCCTATCTGCCCTGGGTGCTGGTCAGCCGTCTGACCTTTATCTATCATTATTTTGCCAGCGTCCCGTTCATTATTCTGGCGCTGTGCATGACGTTTGCCTATGCGGAGCGCCGGTGGCCAAGGCCCGTCCGGGGGCTGAGCGCTGCTTATCTGGTGATTTCCCTGATTCTGTTTATCGGGTTCTACCCGCTGGCCTCCGGACATGAGGTTCCGCGGGAATGGTGCGATGCCATGAACTGGTTTGGAAACTGGATGTGGTACTGAGTCCCGGGGCAACTTGCCGGCCGGGGAACTTGTTTTGGAGATAAAGAGAGGAGATGCAAATGGAATATCCCAACATCTCGCTCGTCCTGCCGATCCGCAATGAGGAACGGTACATTGAGGCGTGCGTCGAGTCCATTTTCAGGCAGGATTATCCGGCTGAAAAAATGGAGGTCATCTTTGTGGATGGCCGGTCCGAGGACCGCACGGTGGAGCTTCTCCGGGGAATGCAGGCCAGGTATCCGCAGATCCGCATTCTGGACAATCCGGACAGGACGGTGCCCTATGCCATGAATATCGGCATACGCAGCAGCACGGCACCCGTGATCGTGCGCCTGGATGTGCACGCCGAGTACATGCCCGACTATGTCCGGCTTTCCGTCGAGACACTGCTGACGCGGGAATGCGAGAATGTCGGCGGCGTGGTGGATACCAGGGGCCGGGGATTCATGGGCGAGGCGATTGCCGCCATGCTCGCCACCCCGCTTGGTGTGGGCAATTCGCAGTTCCGGACGACGGATGAGGATGCGTACGTGGATACGCTGCCCTTCGGCTGCTTTCACCGCGAACTGTTTGACCGCATCGGGTACTATGATGAGCGCATGACGCGCAATCAGGACAATGAACTCAATTACCGGATCCGGAAAAGCGGCGGAAAGGTGTTCCTGAATCACCGGGTAAAGTCCATCTATTACTGCCGGGATACCATCGGCGGAATCATGCGGATGGGGTTCATGAACGGCAAATGGAATGTGATTACCATGGCCCTGGTGCCGGGCTCCATGAGCGTGCGGCATTTTGTGCCCATGTGCTTTGTGCTCTCAACCCTTGTCCTGCTTCTGCTGACCTGCCTGACCCGTTCCATGCTTTTCGGCGGGCTCCTGGCGCTGGAGTGGGGGGCGTATCTGCTGCTGGATCTGTTTTATTCGTACGACATCGCCCGGGTGAAAAAATGGACCTTTTTCCCGGTTGAATTCATTCTGTACCCGCTGTTCCATTTCGCCTATGGAACCGGTTCGCTGGCCGGTCTCCTGGCGCTGCCGAAAATGCTGGCCGGGGGAAAGGAGCACGGAAAGTGAACGTGCTGCACATCTGCCGCAATCTGGCAGGCTCGACGGTTTTCCCTCAGCTCTTTGAATCACTGGCCGGAAAGGGCCTGAATCAGACGGTATTTGTCCCGGAGAAAACGGACAGGAACCGGGGGAAAAATGTTCCCCGCGGGGTGACGACGCACTATGCCGTGACGCTGCGGACCACGGATACTCTCTTTTTCGGACGGAAAGCGGCAAGGACCGTGCCCTGCATGGAGTCCTGCCTGAACCCGGCAGATTTTGACCTGATCCATGCGCATACCCTCTTTACGGACGGGTCCATTGCGCGGGCACTGGCCAGAAAGTGGCACCGGCCTTATCTGGTGACGCTCCGCTACAGCGATGTGGCGGTGATCTGGAAGTATGAATGGCACCTGCGCCCGCTGGCCCGGGCGATTCTGAGAGAGGCGGCCGGGGTGATCTGTCTGAGCCCGGTGGTCAGGGAGCAGGTGATCCGCTTTCTGCCGCCGCAGGAACAGGCCGCCCTGGCCGAAAAATGCCGGGTGATTCCAAACGGCCTGGATCCGGCCTGGCTCGAGGGAGCCGTGCCGCGGACAAAGCCGGGCACGCCGGTCCGCGTGGGCTTTGCCGGCGGCATGAACCGGCGGAAAAGACCCATGGATGCGCTGGCCGCCGTTCATCTGGCGGATGCTGGGAGCGGGCAGTTTGTATTTACCGGCTGCGGAACAGGGGCGCTGGAGGAGAGGGTCAGGCAGAAACTGCATCCCGGCGATTCCCTGATGGGCCGCATCACGGGGCGGGAGGCGATGACGGCGTTCTATGAAAGCTGTGATCTGTTGCTGGTGCCCTCCTCGGCGGAAACGTTTGGCATGGTGTACCTGGAGGCGATGAGCCGCGGCGTGCCGGTATTGTATACCCGGGGGCAGGGGTTTGACGGCCAGTTCCCGGAGGGGGAAGTCGGGTTTTCCGTTGCCTGCGGAAACCGGCGGGAAATGGCGGAGCGTCTCCGGCAGATCCTTGACGGGTACGGGGAGCGGAGCCGGCGCTGCATCCGGCATGCCGGTGAATACGTCTGGCCGCGGGTGACGGACCGTTTCATAGCCGCCTATCAGGCGGCGCTGGAGTAATGAAATGCATATTCTGATGATGATTCATCGTCTGGCGGATGCCTCGCCGTACAGTTTTTTCGTTCATGAACAGGCGCGGGCGCTGGCGGCACTGGGACATACCGTGGACGTGATTGCCACCGTGCCGGTGCCTCCCATGATGCGGAAAATGCAGCCGTACTGGGCGGAGGTCGTGAAAAAGACGCCGGAGGCACAGGACGTGGACGGGGTGCATGTGGAATATCCCCGCTGCCTGACGCTGGGCGATGCGGGGGAAAAGATCCTGGGCGGGCGGAACTACTACTGGGCGATACTGCCTGTGGCGCGCCGCATTCACCGGGAACATCCCGTGGACCTCATTCATGCTCACATGATTGACCGGGACGGGCATGCCGGCATGCTGACCGCCCGGGCGCTGGGCCTGCCCTTTGTGCTGACGGCCCATGGGACGGATGTCCTGCGCTACTTCCAGCCTGGCAAAATGCCCGGGAAAAGAAATCTCCGCATTGTGCGGCAGGCAGATGCGTTCATGGCGGTATCGACGATGCTGCTCCGGCGGATTCAGCCGTACCGGACGGAGGGGATTACCGAGGTAGTGCAAAACGGGCTGGATCTTTCGCTGCTCCCGGCGCTCCCCAGGGAACGGGGGCGCATTCTGTCGGTCGGAACGCTCTGCGAAAGAAAATACATGGATGTGACCATTCAGGCTTTTGCCGACTTGGCACAGGAGTTTCCGGAGGCGGCGCTGCGGATTGTGGGCATCGGCGGACTCGAAGGGGCGCTGCGTGCCCAGATCGACCGGCTGGGACTGGCAGACCGCATTCAGCTGCTGGGCGGACTGCCGCATGACAGGGTCATGGAGGAGATGGCCCGGGCGGATGCGTTTGTTCTGCCCAGCCGGGGAGAGGGGTTCGGTGTCGTGTACATTGAGGCCATGGCGGCCGGCTGCGTGACGATCGGTTCCCGGGATGAGGGAATTGCGGATGTCATCCGGGACGGGGAGAACGGCTTCCTGGTCGGGGCGGGCAGCGTGGAGGAGACGCGGAACCGGCTGCATGATGTGCTGGCGCATCCGGATAAATGGGAAAAGATGCGGGAACTGGCCCGGACCAGTGCACAGGGGATGACCTGGGAGCGGAATGCCCGTCAGACTGTGCGCGTCTATGAGCGGGTGCTTTCCCGGAAATGATACTGGAGGAAACTATGTCAAAAACATCGGTGGACGGGTCCGGTATTCTGAAGTGGTATGACCACATCACGGGCATTTTCAACGAGATTTTCGATTCAAGGCTGCTGACCGTAGCCCTGCTGGCACTTGAGGGATACTGCGTGCTCTTTACGCAGCGGAAATTCCCCATGCGCTGGATGATTTTCGTGCTGTTCGGCATGATTCTGCTCATGTTTGTGACGCTCAGTGCACGCACGCCGGGCCGTGCCAGGGTGCATCTGAGCAAAGGCATGATGGCGCTGTGGTTTGCCCTTCACGGGATGATGGTCGTTTCAGGCCTGTTCTATCAGGACTGGCTGCCGGAAAGTGTCCCGCTGCTGACCTGCTATCCCGTGATCTTTACCGTTTTTGCCTCGCGGAATGATGAGGATACGTTCCGGGCGGTCCTGCGGGCCTGCCTGTTTGCCGTCCTGCCGTTCCTGGCGGTTTCCTGGATCGCCCGGCCGGTCTATTACGGGTATCCGGGGTATCTGGGCATCTTTTATGATGCCAACTGTCTGGCAATGTGCTGCATTGTCATGGCGACGGCGGCTTTTCTGCTGGCGTATGTGGATTTCTGTGAAAAGCACCGGCTGCGCATGG
>CACXHF010000192.1 GCA_902767305.1 uncultured Eubacteriales bacterium | reverse complement strand
GCTCCGGAATACCTATCTTCCGGACAGCGGAGACCATGCCACAACCTGCGGCAACTGGTGCTCTTCCATTGTCGCCAGAATCGTCGGGGCAGATGTCGGCTTTGTCAATAAATACTGGAGAGTTCAAAGTATCGGGTTAGACATGGTTTTGGTACTCATTTTGCACAAGAGAAAAGAACTATCCAGAAGTGTTCGTAAATAACGTTCGTATTTTGTTTATTTTCTACAATAATGTTTCCTCGAATTTGTTTTACTGAAGCAATATTGCTTCAGTTTTAATTTTGACTGAAATAAGCATATATTTCTTCTAATAATTTTTATGTATATATTGACAATATCCTAGAAATCGCATATAATAGTACTATAATTTTATGCGATTCGAGGTTTAAGCATGTCAACAGTTAAGTATTTTAATAAGAAGACAAACCGCATCTTGGTGTACGAGTATACTCCTTATAAGGATCCTGTTACCCAAAAAAACAAACCCATCCGAAAATACCTTGGTTTTGAAGATCCTGTTACACACATTTTCACTCCGACAAGTGGTAAACCAGGAAGACCTGTAAAGCCAAGAATACCTGACTCTTCTGAACAGGATAAAGACAGTGGCGAAATATACGCCTCATTATATGCAGAGATAGACACGCTGAAAAAAGCGCTGGTGTCTGAGTACGAAAAAACAGATCTACTGTCCAAAGAAAAAACAGATCTGCTCAGAAAGATTTCTGGGTATAAGCATATTATCGATTCAATGAGAAGTCTGTTGAAACAGGAATCAGAAATCATTTAGCTTCTTCTTGCATATAACTCATCTGACTCTTTACCTGATCTTCAGCCTGACTATGTCATTGATAATCATTTCCGGGACGAAAGGAGAAAGCTATGAGCATTTGGTTCTTTATCGCCGAAGCATTACTCATGTTCAAAGAGTCCTCATGCTTAACTCGTCCCGAAGCATATGTATGGTTTCTTGTTGCCGTTCTTGGCATTATGGTTCGATCAGATGCATATGGCATCGCCTCGTGTATAAGATCAGTTGGGATTGACGGAAAGCATTATGGCGCTTTTGATCATTTTTTCCATTCCTTTTCATGGGAAATCACACTGATCCGTAAATGCTGGCATTCTATCGTGGGTAAATATGCCAACCTGCAGAAGACAGAGGGGAGAATCTCTCTTCTGATTGACCATACCAAGAAATCGAAGGAAGGCAAACGTATGCCTTGCGTTCGAAAACTATGCCAGGAATCGGAGGATCAATCCAAACCCGAGTATATTCACGGACATATGTTTGGTGGACTTTCAGTTGTTACATCCCGTATAGGTAATAACAGTTCAATCGCAGCTATTCCATTGATTCTTCAATTGCAAAGCGGCATTTCTTACATGTTGAACTGGCTTGATATGAAATGCGATGGACTGAACGATGCTGTAATAAAGACCACAGACAGAATGAAAAGAGCCATTAAGGATTTGGAAATCTCAACCGAGAGCTGTATTACTCAAATGATTATACTTGCATGTAAGTCTGCACAATGGCTGCAGCATGATGCCAATATCATAGCTGACCGTGCATTTCTTACTCTGAAGGCATTGAATACCATTGATGAATACAATCAGACCAAACCTTACAAGGTCCAGATTGTGACCAGATGCAAGAAGAACATCTGTGTCTACACCAAGCCCCAGCTTCGCCCGGAGGGAAAACGTGGCCGCGCTTCAAAGAAGGGATCACGTCTGTACTTTTCCGACTTGTTCGCCATGAAAAGTGACAATCTTCGAAATCTGGTTGATCCAAAGGACATGTCAATCCGGTGGTCTACAAAAACCATATGCCTGTATGGAAAAGACGAGGAAGTAACCTATGTGGCTTTAGATCTCATTTGGTCGAAAGCACATTGTCGTACACTTCGCTTTGTTCTTGTCAAGTATGGTGAAGTTGAAAGCATCCTTGTTACAACTGATGTAACTATGGGTGCTGAGACAGTCATAAAGCTGTATGCAACACGCGAAAAAATTGAAGTCACCTTCCGTGAATTGAATCAACGGGTTAATGCTTTTTCTGCTCGTTTTTGGACAAAATCCATGCCTAAGCTCAATCATTTCAGAAAGAGTTCAGATCCTGATCCTCTTGAGGCAGTCACTTCTCCCTTTGACCGGGAAAAGGTCGCTCTCGCCGTGCGTGCAGTTGAACTGTATGCTGCATTGTCCTGCATTGCTATGGGCATTCTTCAGATCATTTCACTCTCTTTCCAATGGACCTCATCTGACTTCGGTTGGCAGAGAACACCTACCGATCTGAATCATCCTTCTGAGGAAAGCATTCAGAAATATCTGAGAGACCGTATCGGAGAGAAAATCTTCAGGAATCAAAGCAGCTCGATTGGAGTATTCTTGAGAGATGTTCTTGATGAGAGTGCCTTCGAGGAAATTGAGAAGGTGATGCTTACAGCCTAACTATGCCCGTTATGCATGAAACCCCGACATTCCAGGGAAAACACTCAATATTTCACTCATTTTCAATGAGTTTTTCCGGTTCAATTCGGTAAACTCTGGCATAATACAAATCGTTCACACCAAACGCTCAATCTAATTGCATAAGTTTCACTAACAGGTGCTAAAGCAGCACCTGTTTTGTGTTTGTTTCTATTAAATAATTGACTCACTTTAGGCTGTCTATAAGTCGGAATGTCAAAGTGATGTTATTTCCCAGGTCCACAGTCAGGCAGTAATCTTCTGTTGTTCAGATATAGATGTTAAGCGACTTTTGAATGTTCGGATTTTTCCAAGAGTAGAATAGACTTTGAATTCTCCAGAATGAATTGCATAGTAAACAAACCCTTAACTCAAAAAATTTTTTGAGAGGGCTGTACGACGCTAAACCTCCTTTCCCAG
>CACXHF010000191.1 GCA_902767305.1 uncultured Eubacteriales bacterium | reverse complement strand
TGCGTATTCCATGGCGGATTACTGAAATAGCATGATCGAAAAAGCATCGGATGACCGCCTTTTCCAGGCGGCAGACATCTTCTGCGCCGACGAAATCAATGAAACGGTGCTTTACGAAATCCGACGAAATCTTTCCATTTTCAAGCAAAAACCGGAAGCGAAAGATCCAGTTCACAAAAAACAAGGATCTGACCGATCCAGTTTAAAGTCCAATCACCATAAAGCCGGTATCTGCGGTGCCGGGCAACCGGCAGTGCCGAGACCTGGCTAGGCGATTAAGGGAGTCTCTTCTTCGACCCTGGTTTGACGATTAATAAAAGAAAGCACACATGAAACAGATCTCAGGTATAGAGAAATTGACTGGAGGATCAACCGTCCATTTCTATTGGACTGCTCGAACAGGCGCATAACTCTGCGGTCGCGCCCGTATTGGGCTATGGGAACAGAACAAAGGACTGCGGGAAACGGCGTGCCCGCAGTCCTTTTGAGGATCTAAAGAAAACGGTCAAAACCCAAAGTCCGTGCCCGATTGTTATACGGAAGACAGCACGAAAAACCTGTATTCCGAGACTTCCCGGATAAAAAAACACCACCCTGATCTCATATCAAGATCAGGGTGGACTGTTGGTGGTCTGTACTGGACTCGAACCAGTGACCCCATCGATGTGAACGATGTGCTCTACCAACTGAGCCAACAGACCAAATCGTTCCGATGATTCAACATATTCTCTTTTTCGGGAACATCGGGTATTATAACAGTCTCTTTTACGCTTGTCAACAATTTTTTTCTATTTGTCAGTTTTCCCATTTTCCCTCTGTTCCCTCCGGAAGTCTGCTGGAAAGAAATATCCCCCCGTTACCTGTAAGATTCATCCGTTCATCCCCTGCAGTACTCATTTGTGCATTCATCCTTTAACGACACTGAAACAGGGCTTTTTTCTAATTCCGCTGACATATTTCTTTTTCATTCGTATTATGTTATGATTCAAGTGTTCAAAAACCCTTCAGTTTTTCGATTATCATTTTCCACTGCACGGAAGCCTGTCCGGAGAGATAAACGTTTCACCCGACAGAATCCAGAACATCATGCGAATAAACTGACAATAAAACGAAAGACAGTTTGGCTGAAATGATTTATCACAATGGATGATGCGCACACTATTGAAATTGTGCCCAGGGAGCACATTCCGGGTTCAGTTACAACCCCTTTTATCAACTTAAGAAAGGATCGATCAAAATGAAAAAGAATTATCTTATCCTTATCGCTGTTCTCTCTTTATTCTGTTTCAGTTTTGCCATTGCCGAATCACAGAGCTCCCTGCCTGCCTTCACCTATACGGGTGATGATCCGGTTCTCGCAGCAGTCTCTGCCGAGACGGCCAATTACGGCAGTTCCTTCCTGCTCGAGGATAACTCCGTTTCGATTCCCGTTCCGATTGTCCTTAAGACAGAAACCGTGGATGATACGCATATGAAGGTGTACGGTAATTTCTGGGTTTTCAATTACACGCTCAAAGATGACGTCCTTGATCAGATCTCAGGCGGCGAGCGTCCGGCAATTATGAGTCTGGAAAAGAAAGATGAAGGATGGATCATTACAAACGTTGAGGAATGCGATTCCGGTGCCGATTATTATCTGGATATCAAGCGTTTCTGTAATGGCGACAAGGAACTCGAAGAGGCTTTTGCCACCTCAGCGGATGCATCCTCCCCACTTTTCAAAGAGGTATTCCTGAAATACCTTCAGGATTACATCACTGCCAATAATCTGCCTGCAAAATTCTGGAAGGAATACGGCACAGAACTGATGCCGATCTTCCAGTAACCCCTCTGCCTGGTATCTGTCCAAACTGAGGAACAAATCATGATCCTTTATCATTCCGGTCTTACAGAAATCCGCAGTCCGGATATCCACCGCGGCAGAAAGAACGCTGACTTCGGGCAGGGATTCTATCTGACAATGGATCAGGCATTTGCCAGACGCTGGACACTTTCCTCAAAGGACAGTGTGCCCGTAATCAATACCTACCGGCTGAATACCGGATCTCTTGAAATTCATCGTTTTTCAAGAGATGCTGCGTGGTTTTCTTACATCTTCAATAACAGACGCGGACATCCGGACAGCATTTCCGCTGATGTAATCATCGGTCCTATCGCCAATGATACGATCTTTGACACACTGGGAATTCTCACCAGCGGACTACTTCGGGACACAGAGGCACTTCGTCTGCTTATGGTCGGACCCGAATACACACAGGTTGTCATCAAAACCCAGCGTGCCCTGGATCAGCTTGAATGGCTCGAATCCGGCGTGCTGACTCCGGATGCTGCCTCTGAAGAAGCATTCCGGGCTGAACAGACTGCCTATCTGACTGATCTTGGAAAGGCTTTTCAGGATGACTGAATCCGGATGACTCACTGGAAAATGCAGCGACCTCTTTGCTGACAAACAGCAAAGAGGTCGTTTTTTATTCTCATTTTCAATGACTGCCGGTCATTTCCATTTGATAAATGTCCCGGACTATCCTTCGGTTCTGCATCCAGATGTCAGCCGTCTGCAGAAGCAATCAGCTGCAAAGTGCCATAATCAGTTCCCCGGCCAGTTCAATCTGCTGAGGAAGGCTTTCCAAAATTGCTGTTTCGTCCGTTCGGTGCATTCCTGTTCCCATCAGCCCCAGACCGTCCAGAACGCCGATGCCGGCCAGCCCTGCAATCGCAATATCCCCTGCCCCGCCTGTCTTCTGATAATACCTCGACCATCCATGCTTCTCTGCAATGGAAAGTGCCAGATCCAGCAGTTCCCTGCTCTTCTCAGTAATATCAATTGCAGGATGACTTGCGCCAAACTCAACCGTTGTCGTAACCCGGGGAACCGGTTCTTTAGCACAGATCTCCCGGATTTGTTCCATCAGTGGTGCTTTCAGCGACTGATCAAAATAGCGGAACTCGCAGTTACATACTGCATCCTCTGCCACAACATTTTCAGCCGTTCCACCACGGATCACGCCGGCATTGAAGGAAATCTCTCTTGCATCATCCCGCAGGCTGTAAAGTTTCGTGATCTGTGCACACAGGGCCTGAATTGCGCTGGCACATTCCAGGTACTTACCACCGGAATGTCCCGGGATCCCTTTGCAGGAAATTCTGACTGAAGTCACGCCCTTACGGGCACATGTCAGCCTTCCCTTTTCATCACATGGTTCAAAAGACAGCGCCGCAAAAGACTGTTTGGCCGTTTCCAGAATCAACTCATGACTCTCAGGCGAACCGACTTCCTCATCCGGGTTTAAGAGGGCACATATCCGGTATTTCCGGAGATCAAGCTTCGGGAGTACGTTTCTGAGGGCATAGAGCATCACAACATCTCCGCCCTTCATATCGATAATTCCGCTTCCCATTGCTTTTCCGCCGCCAATCTCTTTAAACGGCACACAGATGTCATGCGGAAAAACCGTGTCCATGTGACCCATCAGCATCAGCTGCCGGTCTCCCGTGCCAATCACTGCCCGCAGTTTCGGTCCGTATTTCTGTCCCGGGATCAGTTCAACGGAGAAGCCCAGCGAGCGGAAATCCTCCGCTGCCATTT
>CACXHF010000190.1 GCA_902767305.1 uncultured Eubacteriales bacterium | reverse complement strand
GCAATATCGCATACAAGTGTTATGGGAATACCGGCTGTATTGACAAGTCGGTTTATTTCGCAGAGAAAGCTTTTATTCTCGTCCGCCATGTCGCTGTATGCTTTGAGTCTTGGTGCCTTTCCGGCCTTTCCTGCTTTCTTCCATGCGACATATTTCCATAGATACGCATCAATCTTGTCCTGTTCTGCCTCATCATACATGTATCTTGCAACAAGACGGTTATCACTGAAGTCAAACTCCACGGACATGGGCTGAAGTTCTGACTTTGAGTTGCGGCCATAGGCTATGCGGTCCCAGCACTGCAGCTCATCGCACAGGATCAGAAGCCATGCCAGTGGATGAAGATCCATATTCAGTGTTGGTTTTGTCCCTTCATCGCTGAACGCAATGGAATATCTGTACACGACATAATGAAGTGCGATAGCGGTCAGCACATCCACATGCGCCCGCTGGAATGTATCCGGCCGGGGGGCTGAACTGCCGTCCACGGGCTGGCTGTCCTGCGATTCGAGGCCATATGCATCTGACAGTCCCAGGAAAAGATTCAATGCGCTGAAATATGCATGATCCATGTAATAGGCATAGTTTTCCGGCTTGGTAGTTTTTTTCTGCAATATATCCAGCAGATACTCTTCCGAAAATCCATAGGTTTTCCCCAGCTTCTGAGTAATATCGAAAGCCAGTACTTCATCAATCGTGTCAAAATTCCTTCCATAAAGCTGCTGAAAACGTTTTTTTGTATCAGGTTTCAGCCGTGTCAGGCTTTCAATATTCCTGTAAGTAATAAACGGGTTTTTCCCTCGCATATCATCTCCGCTTTCAAAATAGGAAATGATCTGTTCAAATGTCAGTTCAAAAGGATAGCCGATATCATGGAACAGAGATGTAAAACCCCAGTACTTGAGGAAGAAGTTAGCTGCCTCATGGGAATTGTCGGGGTCGTTTCCATCCGGATTAAAATGATAGAACGTATTGAATGCCTTTCGGAAATTATCATTTGACTCATAGATTGCCAGTCCCAGGACAAAAACATAAACCGAATGAGAATAATGATCCCGATGCTGCATGAGCAGGGCACTGCCGTTTGCCTCAAACTCCTCCAGAAGCTCTACCATCCGCTTTGATTTTCCGTAACTGCCGAAAAAAATCTCCATAAAGCAGTAGTAGACATTATAGGCATCCTGCGTCGCACCGGAATCGATAAAACGTTCAAGTTCGCGTTCCAGACACAGACGGTTGATATCCATCTGCATGTTATATGGAATCTGATTGGGCGCAATGCTCGTTCCACGGTAGCAGCCTGTTTCTGATTCCTCCGCTTCGATTTGTCTGTCAAAGCAAAGATTCTCACATCTTTCATGGATAAAACGAAGTGCCGCAGATTTGAGACCCAATCCATTCTGACCGTCAGTAAACAGGGCTGGCTGCCGGGGCCCGACGTCTCTTCCAAATATTTCCTCATTGCGTTTTTGCATTTTGTCGATTGCTGTATATGCCATCCTGACCTCCAAATACTGTTGTAATCTGTTTCACGAAGTCGTACGGGGATTCCCGACGGCTTTTTGCAGGATGCCTGGAATTCTCCTGATCACTGCGGGGCTGTGGAATTGCTGAATGGAAATAATCCAGTGGATGACGTCCTGCAGGCGGTTTCTTTCACAACAGGGTTATCCGTCCGAAGAAAATCTGAAGTCCAGCTGAACGAATGTATTCATAGTATAATTCATGTAAAAGAGGAAATTCAAGGCTTATCTGTTGTCATGGAAAGGAACGGCCAAAGAGCACAGAGAAAAAGCACCGACTTCCGGCTGTTCTTGCAGATCATTTCGTCCGGCTGGAGGGAATCTTCGGCAGATGTGCGAATGATAAGGAAGCCGGCAATGAAAGCAAAAGGTTGCTGGTTCGAATTCCGTCGGGCTTACCTGAGAAGCTCTCTTTTCCTTTGGAATTCAATGTTTCCAACGCTTTTAACATATGTGAACTCCCAAGCCCTTCCTAACCAGATCCGACATGACCATAACAGAATTTTACGTATTTTTCTTCATTTCTGCTTACCAATACAGTACAGAAATGGTTCAGAAAAAACGGCATATTATGGTTTTTAAATAAGGGCTGGGAGCATCTTGCGGTCGACTGTTCCTGAATGAAGCATGCTTCTGATCGGGAACATGGAAAACAACTCTCTTCGCCATGAATGCAGCCAGTCTGGCGGCGTCTTTTTCCTTTGCAGCCTTTGAACCCCGGTACAGTTCTCCAAAGTGGCGGAAAAAGGGAGTGTTATTCAGCCCGCATTTCGGGAAGAACCCGGACTGACAAACCCGGGATTTCCGCAAGGATTGGTGAACCGATTAGACAAGCAGCTGAACCGGATGAAGAAAAGGGAAATGATCTTGTTATTCGTTCAGAATTTCTGTTATAATCATCCCAAATGTTTCATAATGGTTACTAATTCGTCATTTCGATTCCAAGTTTACCGAGAAAAAGTTTATCTCTGGCGATTCCTTCACTGTTCCATCTCTTGATTTTCATTTTGTTTGATACAATTATCTTGTCATTTGTATCAAACCAATTTAGTATACGTTTTATGGAGCGGTCTTCCAGCCAGGTTTTAAGCCTCTTTTCGGCATCTAAATTTGTTTTTAAATCGTGCTTTTCATCTCCAGTCGGTACACCGAGAGTCTGCTTCATTTCGTTAACACGTGTGACTAACGCTTCCTGTAAAATCAGAGATACAAATTGCTGTTTTCCGTTTCACCTGATGAATTGTCTGAACGGATC
>CACXHF010000189.1 GCA_902767305.1 uncultured Eubacteriales bacterium | reverse complement strand
GGACTGTCCAACTGCACACATGATTGCCTCAGAACCACCCCATTTGATCTCGTTCAACATGATATATGTATCACCAGCGACGATCTGCAAATAAACCAGCTCACGGGGCATATCCAATTCTTCCATCAAAATTGTACGAATCTGAGGCAACCAATCAGACTGAATGGAATCGACAGCCATGTCCATCAGTCGCTTCACACATTTGTTCAGCTTTCCTTCATCAAAGATCATACCATAGTCATCACCGACACTGATCAGATGCTTTTTGATATTATTAAATACAATGGAAGGTCTCCAGGTACATTGTTCAGCAGCTGAAATAGCTTTATTTTTGTCATACAGAGACGTTTGTGAACCAACATACCCCTGTAATTCACCTGGAAGATCAATACCCGTTCTTGTCGTAAGACCATACAATGCTGCAGTTTTATAAAGCTGATCATCTGTATTTTCGTACAGTCTTGATCCAACTGTATAGAAGAAGTAGTTGCAAGAATGTGTCAACCCTTCAGATACCGTCTGATTTGCATGTCGTTGCAGTTGCTTCTGGTTAATCCAGCACCTTGGTGGATTACTCTTATCATACACATCAAAATATCCCTCATCATCGATTGTCTCGTCCATAGTCAGGACACCGGACGTCAGTCCGGCCGTCGCCGTAACCAGTTTGAAAATCGATCCAGGCGTATCTCTTGAACCAATTGCATAGTTAACCAGAGGATTTCTGGAATCCAGAAGGATCGACGAAGCAGCTGCCCCTCCTACGATAAACGCATTCGGATCATAAGGCGGATAGCTCGCCAGAGAAAGCACTTTCCCCTGCATGTCAATAATAACTACTGCTCCCTTTTCCGCAAGTTCGATAGGATTCGAATCGAAATCACGCGTTGTACCCTGAAGAACGGTTTTGTTAGTATCAAGCCAAGTATCACTGTTAAGAAGACGTTCCTGCTCGTCACGAATGTAGTTAATATTCTCCTCCAGTGCAGATTCTGCAACTCTCTGCAGATTGGAGTCAATCGTCAGCTTGATATTGTTTCCATCCGACGCCTCTGTCGTTGAAAGCGTCCGGCTGATTGCTCCATAACGATCAATTTCTACAACGCGTTTCCCGACTCTCTGGGACGTGCAGGGCGTCAGCCAGTCCTCCATCGATTTTTCCACTCCGTCCAGACCGATCAGATCAGAAAGAGCATATCCCTTATCTCGATATGAAGCATAGTAGGTGTCATAATTTTGAATTTTCCCGATATATCCAATAACATGACAGGCCATTGTTCCATTCGGATACACCCTCTGAGTGCTGACAGACACGCTGATTCCGGTAAGTTTCAGCGCTTTAGCTTCAATCTCAATGACTGTTTCCCAGCTTACATTTGATGCAATAGTAATTGGTTGTGAAAGAAACGCATTATTCTGCATTGTTTCCCAGACAGCAAGAATCTTAATCTTCTTCTCTTCATTCATTTCCTCAGGGATTCGATAACGTTTACATAAAGCATTAAACAATTCCTGTTGAGGATATCTCGTCACGCTCTGAAGATAGAAATTGCTGCGCCACATGCTCTCACGTGCATTCTGCTGTGCAAGTGTATAGTCATTATTATTCCAGGTAAACACCCATAAGGCAGTCATTGGATCACGAACCAATGAAAACGCTGTGTCCATTTTCCCGCCATTTTTCTCCACAATGTCAATTACATCAATAATCGCGCTCGTATAAACTGCATACTGTGAAACCGGTCTCCCCTCAGCATCTTTTTCGGTCGGAACATAATTGGGATCCCGATAGAACTTGACATTGTAAATCTGTTTGTCATAGGCAAGAGTCAGCGAGTTAGAATCCATAATCGACCCTCGATTGCCTTGGCTGTTAATCGTTTTTGTCTTTTTATTCTCGGCACTTGTTAGATTATCTTCATACGAAATCACCTGAAGGTTGAAAAGACGCAAGAACAATACGAAAAACAGGGCTAGGATAACCACAATCATAAAAATGAAACGTCCTGTGTACTGTTCTTTCATTTAAAGTTCATCCTCCTTAATTCAGCATCTTTTTCCCGCATCTTTTTTCGCCGAAGTTTGCTGTTTTTATATAGATCAACAACAACTGCTACAGGTACTACCAGAATTGTCGTATAAATAACACATACAAACATGCGGAAAAACGT
Organism: uncultured Eubacteriales bacterium; assembly: GCA_902767305.1. Classification (GTDB taxonomy): domain Bacteria; phylum Bacillota; class Clostridia; order Christensenellales; family Aristaeellaceae; genus Ventricola. Next base: position 10,877 of record CACXHF010000189.1, on the reverse strand, counting down.
AACTGTTCCCTGTTCTGCGCCAACCAGGAACAAATAGCCGATATAAATAATCTCTCGGACTACTGTCATCGAAAACGTAATAATCATAAATTCGAGGAATCGCTTATGCTTAATTTTTCTGAATGCATTGTCCAGACCTCCCCGAATTGCTGCTGATATATATCCGATAAACGTATAGACAACAAGATTGACTGCAGGTACATACCCAATTGTAGAATCATAAAAAAGCCCAACCAGTGATCCTGCCACAAATCCTCCAAATGTTCCAAAGTCATCTGTAAGGAGAGCCAGAAACAGAATCATACAATCCGGAGCAATTGTAAATACCCGGATATACTTTACCACCTCAGTCTGAATTACACAAACCAGGACACAGAGAAAAAACAGTTTCAGTGCACGTGTCATATCTGAGTCTCCTCTCTCTGTGTTCTCTTTATCATCGCTGTCCAAGTAGCATGAAATGATAACGTGCTTTGTGCATGTATCTAAAAATCCTCCGGAAATTCAGCTGGCTCATCCTCATCAATTTCCTGATACAGACTGTCTGTATCCAGTTCATCCGAATTCATCTGAATATCAGGTGAAGGTGTTGGTTCTGCAGTCGGCTCAGGGGACGGTGTCGCATATCTCTCCACCGAATCACCCATTGCTTCTTCATCAATCATCACGTCAACAATCTCCAGTTCAGGTGCGGCTGTTGCTGCCCCGGGTGCATCTGGAAGCGGTACCGGCGTGGAAGCATTCAGCCGTTCTTCCTCAATAACTGCCTGAGGACGTGCCGTCGCTACCGGCGCTATAATTACCTCAGTATTGTTATAGTTTTCCGGCATTTCTTCGACTTCAGCATAATATCTGAGCACGAGTACATTTTCTACATGTTCAAAGTCTGCTGCAGGTTCCACAACAATATAATGTTTGTTGTCTTCAATCGCTCGTGTACTTTCACGAACATAACCAATCAGAAGCCCTTTAGGAAATGACACACCAACACCGGAGGTAATCACCCGGTCTCCAGGACGAGGCACACTGTCGGCCGAGAGATAGTACATCCGGCATATCGGTTCCCCCGTACTTCCAAGCGTTCCCTTAATCGCTCCCTGATCACGGCTGCTTTCAATCAATGCCGCCAGACTTGCCTGATCGTCTATAATCGTAATAACCTTTGATGTCGTCGGATAGACTTCATACACATACCCGATTAGTCCCTGTGCGGTAATAACCGCCATCTGTGTATCTACTCCATCAATTGATCCTTTATTGATAGAAAATGTTGAAAAATAGTTGCCTGTTTCACTGGCAATAACTCTGGCCAGTATGGGATTCATCGTAGCACGCGTTTCATACTCTCCAAGAAGTGCACGAAGCTGGTTATTCTCCTCCTCGAGCTCTTCATACAAAATCGAACGCAGGATCAGTTCGTCATTCTGCGCTTTCAGCTGATTATATTCATATTCAATGTTTCCACGCAGTTTCAGCCTGTACAGATATTCTGAAATCTCATGTAAAACTGTCGAGACCATATTCTGTACAGGGCTTACGATAAAGGAGATCCCTAGTTCAAAATAATTAGTGCCTCCTGTAACCTGCCAGAACACCGTAAACCCCATTATTAAAACCAGGATAACTATCACAAACCGTTTTAGGTAAGCATACAGAACAGGATGCTTTTTTTTCACTGATTTCTCTCCATTCCTGATTACCCGCTATTCAGATTCGTTCGTGATGATATGATCGGAAAAAAATGAACTTACGCACATTGCCGAAAGATCTTCTCATTCTCAATGGTAGCATCACCCGACCATATTCTACCCATTCTGACTCACTGTCTGGTTCCTGCTGCTGACCTCGTCAAAATGATCTGCCATGGTACCAGCCCCAAGAATTGTTGCTTCCTCTGCTTCTCGACCTATAGAGGCCGGTATCCCAAGTTCATCAAAAATCAAGGCCTCCAATCCGGGAAGTTGTGCACATCCTCCCGTAAGAATAATGCCATTCTTCATAATATCTCGACATAGTTCCGGAGGCGTCCTTTCAAGCACCTGCCGAATTTCTCCGATGATATTTTCCAGAATAGGATGAATAGCCTTGCAGATTTCTGATGTCTTAACATCCTGTGTAAAAGGCATACTGGTCGCCTTATCTCGTCCACGGACTACAATAACTCGATCCTGATTTTCATCCTCTCGGACATCCGTCAGATCAAACTTAATCTGCTCGGCAATTCGCTCGGTTATCTCAATTCCGTAACGCCTGTTCAAATGCTCCCTTATCGTTTCATCGATGAGATCACCACCCAACTGAGCGGATCTGGATGCAACTGTTCCACCCATCGATATCAGTGCCACCACCGTGGTTCCTGCGCCAATATCAACAACAAATATCGCATCCTCTTTGTTCACTCTGTTACTTTCACTGGTTGCAGCAGCAAATGCCTGATCTACCATATGAATCTGACGCACGCCACTTTTCCCAAGGACATTGATTAATGACTGACGCTGAACAGTATTAGCTAGTCCTGGAATGGTTACAACAGCTCTCGGTTTGAAATAAAAACGGCTTCCAATAGCTTTTGTCAGTAGATAATGAAGCATAATCTGTGCATTTTCATAATCCACGATAATTCCTGAACGAATAGGTCGGACTATCTTGTATTCCGAGTTTGCCCGTCCGACAAATTCTTCGCAGCTGTCACCAATGGCTACCACTTGTGGCTGGCGTCCATTTGTTCTCAAAACCAGCATAGATGCTTCATTGACAACAATCCCCTTATTCTTTACATAAATACGGGTATTACTCGTCCCCATATCGACAGCCACATCATGTGCTAACTGAAAATTCGGCATCCATTACTCCTTGCTTTTTAATTCGTAAAACATCTCCGTCAGAGCGGCAAGAGGAAGACCGACTACATTACTGTATGAACCTTCAATACGATCAATAAAGGCATCCCCTGCTCCCTGAATCGCATAAGCTCCAGCCTTGTCCAATGGTTCACCACTTGCAGCATATGCCTCTATTTCCTCAAGACGCAATGTTCTGAAATGCACTCGTGTAACTACACAGCGTTGCTTTTTCCATCCGTTTCTCGAATCGATCATAGTAACGCCTGTAAACACTTCATGCCATTTACCGGATAGATTCTGGAGCATCTTGACCGCATTCTCTGCCGTATGCGGCTTTCCCAAAATTATTTCACTAAATACAAGCGTATCTGCCCCAACGACAATCGCATCATTGTGATCTTTGGCTACTGCAGTTGCCTTTCGTTCACTGAGTGTCAGAACTCTCTCCTCAGGTGAACCCATACAGTTTTCATCGACATCCGAAACCTCAATCTTAAATTTCGGAACGATCATGGATAATAAGCTCTCTCTTCTTGGGGATCCGGAAGCAAGAATCAGAGGGCAATCCAACTCTATCATAGAAGCCAAATGCCTCCTAACAATGTCATTTCAGACCATTTACACCAAGTAAGGTCTCTTGACAACATACCTGTGTAATGATCAAGTTATTATAACACATCTTCGTTATAGATGCAAAAAGGCTCAAATGTCCATTCACATGTCCTGTTCTCCTTAAAAAGACTTTCAATCACAAATCCGTCATAAATGCTTTTCTCCGAACTCCCACTTCAGTCAAAAAAACCTTTTTGTCTTGCTATTCTGCGTCTGAATCGCGTATAATAAATTTGTTCGACATCTGTTCCTGTTTTCACATAGCTGATGTCTTTCCGTATTACAACAGTTCCCGAAAATCTCTCGAGCTCGTGGAACATTTGGAGTTCAATATGATCAGTTTACAAGTTACGGGACTTACCAAATCTTTCGGAATCAATGAAGTCCTTAAGAATATCACTTTTTCTCTTCAGGCAGGAGACAGAGCAGGCATCGTTGGCGTTAACGGATGTGGAAAAACCACGTTGATGCGCATTCTGGCTGAAATGGATTCTGCGGACAACGGCAGTATTTCCATGGCTAAAGGACTCCGATCAGGTTATCTTGCTCAACAGGATACCCTACAGGAAAGTGGAACTATCTGGGAAGAACTTTCATCCGTTTTTGAACCGGTTTTCAGAATGGAGGACCGACTTCGCAAGCTGGAGGCTGAAATAGCCATCTATCATGAGGATTCCCAGCAGTTTGAAAGCCTTTCCAATCAGTATGACCGTCTGATGGCTAGTTTTGAAGATGCAGGCGGGTATTCATGGAAAAGCCAGATTACAGGTGTTCTGAATGGCCTTGGCTTCAAACCGGAGCAATATGATTATCCTCTGAGTACACTCTCAGGAGGTGAACGCACCCGTTTTACTCTTGCCCGCCTTCTTCTTCTGAAGCCAGACCTTCTCATGTTGGATGAACCAACTAACCATCTGGACATGGACACGTTAAACTGGCTCGAAAACTACCTGACTTCCTATCGCGGAACAGTCCTTGTCATCTCTCATGACCGGTACTTTCTCGACCATGTATGCAACAGCATCATAGAAATCGTCTCCGGACAAAGTGAACAGTACCGCGGTAATTATACATCATTTATGCGGCAACGAATGGAACGTCTTGAAACTCGTCTCCGCGCTTATGAACTTCAACAGAAAGAAATCGAACGTCAGGAAGCAATTATTGCTCGTTTCCGAATGTTCAACCGGGAAAAGTCCATCCGTGCTGCTGAAAGTAGAGAAAAAGCGCTGGATCGAATGGAACGCCTTGAAAAACCAGTTGAGGACAAAGCAATTCGTTTTCGTTTTGAAGCAAAACGAAGAACCGGTGAGGACGTTCTCATGCTGGAAAATCTAGCAAAATCCTTTGAACACAAGACTCTGTTCTCCAATTTGAACCTTCACGTCCGGGCAGGCGAGCACATTGCCGTTATCGGCCCAAACGGAATTGGGAAAACAACTCTGATCCGGATGTTATTAGGCGAAGTAAGTCCGGATACAGGTCAGATCTCATTTGGTGCGAACGTCGATATCGGCTATTATGATCAGCATCAAAGTACACTCGACCCTGATAAATCCGTTCTTGATGAAGTATGGGATCGTTTTCCTGCTATGGAACAGTCTGATGTCCGAGGAGCGCTGGGAATGTTTCTTTTTACTGGTGACGATGTCTATCAGCCAATCCGTACACTTTCAGGCGGTGAACGCGGTCGTGTTGCACTGACCATTCTCATGCTACGTCATGACAACCTTCTTCTGCTTGATGAGCCGACCAACCATCTGGATATGGATTCCCGAGAAGTTCTGGAAAACGCCCTCTCTGATTTCAGTGGAACCATCATTACCGTTTCACATGACCGATATTTTATTAACCGGATCGCTGATCGGATCATTGAAATGCAACCGAACGGTATTACCATGTATTTAGGTAATTATGACGAATACCTGGAGAAAAAAAATGCGCCTAAGGAAGTCATCTCTGAAGTCGGAAAAACTCGGACCATGATCGAAAAGGAGAAGAAAAAAGAAAAACTCAGCCGGCAGGCAGAAAAGCAGCTTCTGCAGAAACGCAATCTGGCTGAAAAAGCGGTTATGGAAAAAGAAGCAGAAATTGCAGAACTTGAAAGCCATTTAAGTGATTCCGGCCTTTATCAGAATACAGAAAAAGCCCTCGCCATCCAGCTCCACTATCAGAAGGCACAGAAAGAACTGGAGGAATTGTATCAGGAATGGGAAAATGCAGAATCAGCACTGAACAGTGACAACTGAGAATCGGGAAAGGATGAAAAGAAGATGCTGTTTATCGGAATCTGCGGTGCAAGTGGAAGCGGAAAATCTACTCTTGCCCAGGAACTGGCTACCATGGTCAATAAAAGCATTCTCATTATCAATCAGGATGCTTATTACTTTGATCATCCGGACATGACTTTTGAAGAACGCTGTCATCTTAATTATGATGAACCAGGCATATTTGATCATGATCTCCTTCTTCGGGATGTAACCTCACTCCTTGAAGGACAGAAAGTTCCCAGAAAGCGGTATGACTACACTCAGCATTGCCGTGCTGACCGGACAGATGAATATCTTGAACCTCATGATGTGATCATTCTCGAAGGAATCCATGCTTTTTATGATGAGCGACTGCGTAATCAGATGGACCTTCGGCTGTACATGCATGTTGAATCCGATATCTGTCTTCTCAGAAGAATTGAACGCGATATTATTGAACGTGGAAGAGATATCGACAGCATCGGAAATCAATACATGACTACTGTAAAACCAATGTTTGATCAATATATCCGAAACTACGAGCAATATGCCGATGTTATCGTAGCTGGCGGCGGGAAAAACGCAAAAATCACTGAAATCCTGGCAGGTTATATCAACAATGATCTGCATCTATACTGGGGCAGAGGTGCCCATGGACGCAAATCCTGATTATCAAAAAAGCTGTGAAAACCGGAAAGATATCCGGAATCCACAGCTTTTTCTATTTTAGGAAACTTCCCTGAAGGGATTATCAGGCCTTCACTTTAATACGTACAAGTGCACGTTCAAGTTTTGCCTTGGCCAGCATCAGTTCCTTATCTTCTTTAGCCTCAGAAATACGCTGCTCTGCTCTTTCCTTTGCCCGTCTGGCCCTTTCAATGTCAATATTTTCCGCCCACTCAAAAGTAGTTGACAGAAGATTGGCATGGTTATCAATCATGGAAAGCAGACCACCTATACAGGCAGCCCGGCGCTTTTCTCCAGCTTCCGTAACAATCACTGCTTCGCCCGCTCCGACACCGGCCACGTAATTTTCATGATTGGGCAGGATACCGAGATCTCCATCGAGCATTCGCAGCCGAAGAGACTGTACCTCGCCATCAAACAGCTGACCATCTGGTGTGCTGACCGTCAGGTGAAATGTACTCATGAACGATCACCCTTTTTAGCCTTTTCAACCGCCTCATCAATTGTTCCGACAAACAGAAATGCGCTCTCCGGCAGATCGTCATGCTTGCCTTCTATGATCTCTTTGAATCCGCGGACTGTCTCTTTTACCGGAACATACTTTCCCTCATATCCGGTAAACTGTTCGGCAACACTGAACGGCTGAGACAGGAAGCGCTGAATCTTACGCGCTCTGGATACAATCAGCTTATCCTCTTCGGAAAGCTCGTCCATACCCATGATAGCTATGATATCCTGCAGTTCACGATAACGCTGCAGAATTCTCTGAACGTCACGTGCAACCCTGTAATGTTCTTCTCCCACAACATCAGGGGTCAGAATACGGCTTGTACTCTCTAACGGATCCACAGCAGGATATATACCAAGTGAAGAAATAGCTCTTGAAAGAACAGTAGTCGCATCCAGATGGGCAAATGTAGTTGCAGGTGCTGGATCAGTCAGGTCATCTGCAGGAACATAAACTGCCTGAACAGAAGTGATAGATCCATGTTTTGTCGATGTAATACGTTCCTGCAACGCGCCCATTTCTGTCGCCAGTGTCGGCTGATAACCAACCGCGCTCGGCATACGTCCAAGAAGTGCAGACACCTCAGAACCTGCCTGTGTAAAGCGGAAAATGTTATCAATGAACAGAAGGACGTCCTGACCCTCACGGTCACGGAAGTACTCTGCCATGGTCAGCCCTGACAGTCCCACGCGCATACGTGCCCCCGGCGGCTCATTCATCTGTCCATAGACAAGCGCTGTCTTACTGAGAACACCGCTCTCTTTCATTTCATAATACAGATCATTTCCCTCACGGGTACGCTCTCCAACACCAGTAAATACAGAAAGACCACCATGTTCTTTGGCAACGTTGTTGATCAATTCCATGATCAGAACAGTCTTGCCAACACCAGCGCCTCCGAAAAGACCAATCTTACCACCTTTTGCATACGGCGCAATCAGGTCAACAACCTTGATCCCGGTTTCCAGCATTTCCGTAGAGGTTTCCTGTTCATCATAGGATGGCGGATCCCGATGAATCGGCCACCGCTCAACATCCTCTGGAGCAGGCTGATTATCCACCGGTTCACCGAGCAGATTAAAGATTCGGCCTAGGCACTTTTCACCTACCGGTACCGTGATGGAAGTTCCCGTGTCCACTGCCTCTGCTCCACGGACCATACCGTCGGTACTGCTCATGGCAATACAACGCACCACATCATCACCGATGTGCTGCGCAACCTCCGCGATAATCCGTCGATCTCCGCTGTGTACTTCAACGGCATTCAGCAGCTGGGGCAACTGGCCATCTTCAAATTTGATATCCAGCACCGGACCAATTACCTGGTCAACGGTGCCGACATTTCCCTTTGCCATAATGTCGCTCCTTCAGCAAATGCATGTGGCGAATTCAGACTCTTTGTCCTGCATCTGCTTCCTGACAAACTGCTGCAAAAAAACAGCAGGCCACTTCTTTTATAGATGTAAAATCAATGTTCTGCGCCGGCAACAATTTCTGTAATCTCCTGTGTAATCGCACCCTGACGCGCACGATTATAACGCAGACTCAGATCATCAATCATTGCAGATGCATTTTTGTTTGCTGCATCCATTGCTGTGCGCCGCGCAGCAAGTTCACTGGCAACAGACTCACACATGGCGCCATAAATCATACCGGAAATATAATGAGGAACGATCGCGTCATAAACAGCGGCAGCGCTCGGTTCATAGAGGACAAGCGGCTCAATTTTTTTCTCTTTCGGCTCACTTTGTTTTTTCTTGAATTCCATAAGCGGCAGAAGATCTACCGAGTCCGTTGTCTGAGTCAGAAGCGACACAAAGCGTGTATATACAACGCCAACTCTGTCAAACTCTCCTGCAAGGTATCCTTTTGTTATCAGACGCGCAAGTTCAAAGCAATCCGCCACTGAAATGCCAGCGGCTTCGATAAATTCATCCGTAATAATCTCTGCGCCTCTGCGCTGAAAATACTCGTAGGACCGCTTTCCGATCGGAATAATACACGTCTTAACAGCATTCCTCTGCATCAGCGCTTCATAGTACCTGAAAACGTTACTGTTATATCCACCAGCAAGTCCACGATCACCGGCAATTACAATCATACACTGCCGTTCAATAGTCCGCCTTATCTGATAAGGTGAGAAAAAGTCCGTCGTGGACATTTCAATTCTGTCCATTGTATTACGCAGTTCAGAGAAATACGGATGCGCTCTTTCCTGACGCTCTTTTGCACGCCGCAGTTTGGAGGAGGCAACAAGCTCCATTGCCTTCGTGATTTGCATGGTGCTTTCCACGCTTTTAATGCGCAGCTTGATATCCTTCATGGATGCACCGGCCATGTCAAATCCCTCCTTTTACTTTGCCAGAAAATCCTTGGTATAATTAATCAGCGCACTGACCAACTTATCTTCTGTCTCTTTTTCAAACTTACCAGTCAAACGAATCTCATTAAGCACATCAGAATGCTGTGCATCAAGTCTGGCATATAATCCCTGTTCATACAGAGCGACACGTTCTACCGGAACTTCTTTCAGGAAATCGTGCGTAACGGCATAAAGTATACAAACTTGCTTTTCAACTGGTACCGGAGCATTCCGTCCCTGTTTGAGGACTTCCACTACACGCTCGCCCTGAGCCAGTCGTGCTTTTGTATCTGCATCCAGATCAGAACCAAACTGAGCAAAAGACTGAAGTTCCCGATACTGAGAGTATATCAGTTTGAGTGAACCAGCTACCTTCTTCATGGCTTTAATCTGTGCATTACCGCCTACTCGGGAAACAGAAATGCCCGGATTGACGGCTGGCATGATACCTGAATGGAACAGTTCACTTTCGAGGAAGATTTGTCCGTCTGTGATGGAAATAACATTAGTTGGAATATAGGCAGATACATCTCCTGCCTGGGTTTCAATAATCGGAAGCGCCGTAAGACTGCCCCCGCCATATTCAGGTGCAAGCCTCGCAGCACGTTCAAGAAGACGGCTGTGCAGATAGAAAACATCACCGGGATATGCCTCACGTCCCGGCGGTCTGCGAATCAGCAGAGACAGTGCACGATAGGCAACAGCATGTTTGGAAAGGTCATCATAAATAATCAGGACATCCTTTCCCTGCTGCATAAAATATTCACCCATTGCACATCCTGCATAGGGTGCAATATACTGCATCGGTGCAAGCTCAGAAGCTGTGGCACTGACTACAATGGTATAGTCCATTGCACCGGCTTTGCTCAGCTGTTCGACCAACTGAACAACTGTCGAGTTTTTCTGTCCGATTGCTACATATATACAGATAACACCCGTATCTTTCTGATTGATAATCGTATCCGTAGCAATTGCCGTTTTACCTGTCTGACGGTCTCCGATAATCAGCTCGCGCTGTCCACGGCCAATCGGGATCATGCTGTCAATAGCTTTGATCCCCGTCTGAAGCGGCACATTGACACCTTTGCGCTCAATAATTCCGGGTGCAGGGCTCTCGATAGGACGAATTTCCGTAGTAGCAATATCGCCTTTTCCGTCAATCGGCTGACCGAGTGCATTCACAACGCGGCCAATCAGCGCCTCCCCAACGGGCACAGAGACAACACGGCCTGTCCGCTTAACAATGCTTCCCTCATGAAGTTCTGAATCATCACCGAGAATAACGATACTTACCGTATTCTCTTCAAGATTCTGTGCCATACCAAACTCACCGTTTTCAAATTCAACCAGCTCATTTGACATGCATTTATCCAGTCCATTTGCTCTTGCAATACCATCTCCGACAAGAATAACGGTGCCCGTTTCATCCTGCTCGATTTTCCGGCCGTATTGCTTGATCTGGGTTTTTATGATTTTTGAAATCTCCTCAGGTCTGAGGTCCATGGGTTCACCGGCTTTCTTCTCAAATACTCAGGACTTCTTCGACAATGCTCGGCGAAGCGAATCCATTTTAGTCAAAATCGTATTATCCAGCCGCTTACCGGCCATCTCGCAGC
>CACXHF010000188.1 GCA_902767305.1 uncultured Eubacteriales bacterium | reverse complement strand
TTTTTTTGAGTTCTTTAAGGTTCAGGAAAGGTTGGCAGGATATACTGCAGATGTCCCGAGGGAAAGGAACAAAAAAATCAAAGGAGTTGAATATCAATGAAAACAATGAAATCAATCTGGATGATCCTGCTGGCTTTGACACTGACACTGTGTCTTGGAACAGCTGCTTTTGCAGAAAATGCGGCGGAGGAACCTGCTGCGCCAGAAACGACGGAGAGTGTGGTTTCTGAGGAAACTGCAGACAGTACGGAAGCGGCTGCCAAGGCGCTTGAGGATGCCATGAATGCCTTTAAGACAGCAAGGCGCAGTGCCAGAAACCAGAAGAGAATGGACGAGATGAAAACCGAGCTTGACAGTTATGTGCAGGCAGGTACCCTTACCCAGGAACAGGCGGACCTGATTCTCGGTTATATGGCGGATCAGCAGAGTCAGAGAGAAGCTGCACGTACCGAGCGCCAGAAGATGATTGAAGAAGGAAAATCCTGTCATGGGATGGGCCGGAATGGAAACGGCGGACGTTATCAGAGAGACGCCGGCAATTTCGGAAACAATGGCAGAAACGGTCGTGGAAACAATGGCAGAAACGGCCGCGGCGGCAGCGGACGGAATGGTCATGGGAATCGGATGTTCAATTCTTTCCCCATGGGTTACGCTGATCCTGCAATGCAGCAGGGAACTGGCATCTGATCCGTCTGACGACAGAAAAGCAACCGACAGGAAGGGACTGATGAAGCCCCTTCCTTTTCTGCACTGCCTGAGGAGAAAATCCTGAACAGGGAAGGTGAAACCGGCAGGATTTCAATCAGATTTCCGGGGCTGGTTGAAATTGCACATGGTTTTGATATAATGAACAGGGTGATGGGAATGAAACTGTTATTTGCGGAGGATGACCGTTCCCTCTGCAGGGCGGTCAGGACAATACTTGAACATTCCGGGTATTCAGTGGATATTGTGAACAATGGCACAGATGCACTTGATTATGCCCTGTCCGGACAGTATGACGGATTGATCCTTGACTGGATGATGCCGGCTCCGGATGGACTTGAGGTACTGCACCGTCTGAGGCAGCAGGGGATAAAGGCACCCTGCATGATGCTGACGGCAAGAGATGCCGTGGAGGACCGTGTAAAAGGACTGGATGCCGGTGCGGATGACTATCTGCCCAAACCTTTTGCAGCCAGTGAACTGCTGGCAAGAATCCGCGCGATGCTGCGTCGGAAAGAGGAGTACCATGAGGATCTGCTGACTTTTTCCAATGTTTCACTGGACCGGCAGCGCATGGTGATATCCTGCGGCGGGAAAACCGTGAAGCTGGGGAACAAGGCCTTCCAGCTGCTTGAGATGTTTATGGAAAGGCCTCATATGGTGCACTCTGTGGAACAGATCATGGAGCGTGTCTGGGGCTGGGATACGGATGCTGAGATGAATGCAGTATGGGTAACCATCTCAAATCTGCGGAAAAGTCTCAGCGAAGTGGGCGGCGGCGTAGAGATCAGGGCAACCAGAGGAGTTGGATATTCACTGGAGGAAACGGTATGATTCAGGGAATCCGAAGACGGTTTATCCGGATTGCAGTGGCCGTCCTGTCCATTGTGATGATCAGCCTGACGATTGTCATCAATATGGTCAATTATATTCAGGTGCGTTCGGAACTGGAGGAGACGCTCATGAACCTGTCAGAACAGGAAGTGAGTGCACTGAAAGGGAGAAAGAACAAAAACAGACGCCAGCAGAATGCACTGGATGAAGCCCGTTATTTTACGGCAGTTGTGAATAAGGAAAGAAAAACAGACGCCATCGGTGAGAACCGCATGCCGGGTGAAGCACCGGAGGAACTGCGAAACCTGGCAGACACGGCGCTGTCCTCCGGCAGGACATCTGGATGGATAGGCCCGTATCTGTATGTGATCCGGGAAGAAAAAACAAACAGGATGATGGCGGTATTCCTGAACGGGGAAACCAAGATGGATGGTGTTCGCAGCCTGATGATCATCTCCGGAATTTCCTGTGCCTGCGGCATTCTTCTTGCATGGCTCGGCATGGCCATGATCTCCTCATGGGCAATCCGCCCGATGATTGAGAATGCTGTCCGGCAGAAACAGTTCATTACAGATGCGGGGCATGAGCTTAAAACGCCTCTGACGGTGATTTCTGCGGATATGGATGTACTCACCATGAACGCAGAAACAAATGAATGGATTGAAGATACGCGCAGACAGGTATCCAATATGCGTTCTCTGGTCAACAGCCTGATCTATCTCTCCCGGATGGATGAGGACGGTGCAGTCCTGCTGATGGAGCCGGTGGATTTTTCAGATCTTGTCCATTCGCAGGCAGAGTCCTTTCAGGGAATGGCGGAATTCATGGGCAAAAACCTGTCCTGTGATGCTCAGCCGGACATTGTTCTGCAGGGAGACCGTGATGCCCTGACACGGCTTGTTTCACAGCTTTGCGATAATGCCATAAAGTATGCACCGGATGGGGATGTGATCTCTCTGACCCTGACAAGAGACGGCAGAGAGGTTGTCCTGACAGCCGAAAATGGCCTTGCGGAACGCCTGTCAGAGGAGAATCTCAGACATCTGTTTGACCGCTTTTACCGTCCGGATGCCTCCCGCAGCCGTGAAAGCGGCGGATACGGGATTGGCCTCTCCATGGCAAGAGCAATTATGGAGCGGCATGGAGGCAGAATCCGTGCAGAGCAGACAGATTCAGACAGGATCCGGTTTGTATGTACGTTCCCGATGCGAAAGAGCAGGCACTGACGGCCGGGTACAGACGGGCAGGACGGGAACCTGCAGACCGTATATCAGAAATGGAAAGCCTCAGCGAAGACGCTGAGGCTCGTTTGCGTTCAGACGAAATGCTGTCGGGCACAGCAGACATGGAGCTATGCAGGCTCATTTTACGAACGGACAACATCTGAACTTCGTCGGGAGAAAACGAAAAGGATTCAGGTCTTCCGTCAGTTCATTCTTTCGAAGGCTCTCAGGAAACAAATCGAAACATTCCGTCCGTTTCAGGCAAATTGGAATAGCGCATGATGTGGATGCCGATATTTTGCTGAAAAAAGCGTATAAAAAGTGTTTATTTGAACCGCAGAAGCCTGTATTATTCACAGGTTTTGACGATTCGGGATTTTTCATGACAGATTCGTGCGGCCGATCAGGCACGGGGAATTTCATGGGCGGAAAATACATTGACAAGAGGTGTTCTCAGGCAATAAACTACCACAAAGATTATCTGACATATGTTTTGTGCCGTTAATATCCCGCAGCATCTGCCGATGGTTCAGTTCCGTGAAAAACGCAGGTCAGGTCGGAATGCTGCGCTCAGCGGAGCGGGAACGGGCGGGAAACGGACAAAACTCTGTCAGCCCGCCGTGGTGCGGGGGAATCCTGAATGCCTGCAGAGAACAGACAAATACCTGCAGAAGGCTTCTTTTTTTTCGGACTCCTTTGGAATCCGGGAGGGCTCTGCAGAAGATCTGCCTGGTCTCCCTTTTCAGATACCCGAAATAATCCAGAAACTCCGGCAGCGGAGTCCGGACATCCGGCGGAAAGACCGGCGAAGGTGCCCGGGACAGGCTGCAAAAAAGAAAGAAATCAGGAGAACGAAATGAGCACGATCGAGTATAAACATGAGAACCATTTTATCAGGCATAGCAGTGTAAGATATATCTTACCACCTATGATCGGAATGGTTTTTACGCAGATAGCCCCGATGGTGGATGGAATCTGTGTGTCCAATGCCATGGGTGAGGCAGCACTGTCGGCGATTGGAACAACCGGACCGATCAACTATGTTTTTAACATGCTGGCCGCTCTGGGAGGAATCGGATGTGGAGTCCTGATCTCAAGATGTTCCGGAAGCGGGGAAAAGGCGAAAGCAGCCCGGATTTTTAGCCGCACCCTGCTTTTGCTGGTCCTTTCTTCCCTCGCTGTCAGTGTGGCTGGTATCATCTTTATTGATCCGCTGCTGCACCTGCTGTGTGCGACAGCTGAAAACTATGCTTATGCCAAAGAGTATCTCCTGATCATCCTGGCCGGATCCGTCTTTCCGGTTCTGAACTTTGCCGGGGACTATATTCTTGCCAATGACAATAATCAGAATCTGGCGATGGCCGGTGATCTGGTTGGCGCAGTGGTGAATCTCTCGATTGATTTTATTGGTGTCTATGTCTTCCATCTTGGAATATGGGTTGTTGCATTCGGAACAGTCTTTGGTTCCTTCTGCTGCGTCCTGGTCTATCTGCTGCATTTCAGAAAACCTGACCGGCTGTGCAGAATTGTCAGGCTGGAACGGGTTCCGGAAGATCCTTCTGATCCGGAAATTTTCAAGCCGGGCCTGGCTGAGGCGGTCATGTACTGCATGTTTGCGTTCCAGCTTGTGATCCAGAACTTTGTCCTTCGTGAAAATGCCGGAACACAGGGAATCAGCAACTCAACAGTCGTTGAAAATCTGCAGCTTGTGCTCACGATTGTTATTGCAGGTGCTACCGATGCGATCTTCCCGATGGCCGCCGCTTATGACGGGGAACAGAATGAAAGCGGCATGCTGATGGTCAAGCGGATGCTGACGAAGATTGGAGCCGGGATGCTTTTGCCGATGGTCGGTATTCTGTGCGTGTTCCCGGGCCTGATGATCATGCCCTATGGAATTGATGATCCGCTGATGCTCAGAACCCTTCCGTTTGCCATTCGTATGATCAGTGCCGGATCGATGATCACGCTGATCTACACGATGTTGATCGACTATCTTTCTGCCATCGAAAAGGAAATAAAGGCGACGATAGCACTGATGATTCAGTCCTGCACGCAGATCGCCTTCACTCTGCTGCTGAATCCGCTCTGCGGAATGAATGCACCCTGGTACGCGACAGTGATTGGCGGAGTAGCGGCGCTTGTGTATCTGTGCTATTTCTGCGATCATTTACCGGAGGGAATTTACAGATTCCATCAGAAAAACCTGCTTCTCCTGACGGGAGGAAAGCTTGACGAAAGCTTGGCTGAAAAAATGAAAAATCTCTCAGGAGAAGTCCTTTCCGGAAAAGAGCAGGAACTTGTGGAGGAAAAGCTGTTCCGGCCGCTGATGGCCTCTGTTCCTGCCGGAGCTGCTCCTTACAGCAGCTTTACGATTCTGGAGCGTGAGGAGGATGCCAGGCGCGCGGTCATTCTGCGCTATGAATCAAAAACAGATTTAGTAAGCGCCAATAAAGATATTTCCGAAACAAGTGAGGACGATGACAATTTTACTCCGGACGTGTGCATCCGATCGGAGTTTCTGGGAGCCCGGCGGCTGATGATTGTTTTAAGCGGATCTGAGAAATAGGAGGATGGATTCATGAAGGAACGCAAACTTGAAGAGCTATTTCTGGAATGTGAAGAGGAAACCGTACCTCTCAGAGACGGAGGAAAAGCAGAGAGCGGCTGGAAAAAGCACAGCGTCTGTGTTTCCGCAGGTTTCTCTGCAGTCAGGCATTTCTGTGAAAAGAATCAGCTGCAGATTCCGGCCTTTTTTGCCACGGTCTTCGGAATGACGCTGAAATCCTATACCGCGTCGGAGAGCGCTTTTTTCCCGTGTGTGAATCAGGGGAAAAAGGCAGCTGTCTGGCTCAGAATCGATGGAAAAGAAACCGTGCTCTCTGAAATCGGCCGCTGTGAGGAGTATCTTCATGCAGCTGTAAAAAACAAGGACTACAGCTACGAGAAGATTGCCGGAGACCGGAACCTTTCCGGGACAGTCTGCCTGGACCTGGATGGGGACAGCAGGAAAGGCCCGGAAACACGCCTGATGATTCATGTCATCACGGCGAAGGATACCCTGAGGTTTGAATGTGAATATGATGCCGGTGCCTTTTCGGAATATACCGTAAAGGGTATTGCGCGCATGATGGACAATGTCACAGGGGAGTTCCTGACAAAAACACTTCTGGGCGAAGTCTGCCTGACGGCGAAAGAGGATGAGGAGAGGATCCTGAATCAGTACGATACCGCAGTTCCGTATGAGGACAAGCCGGGCTATCGTCATCTTCAGGACTCGGCTGCGAAATATCCTGAGCGGACAGCGCTGGTCGCGGTCGACAGAACGCTGACCTATAAAGAGCTGAATGAGGAGGCCAATGCCCTGGGCCATGTGCTGAGGGACAACGGCGCGGACATTGAGAGCAAGATTGCCGTTCTTGCCGACCGGAACAGCTATGGCTATGTCATGCGGGAAGGTGCGCTGAAGAGCGGCGGTGCGTTTATGCCCATCGATCCGGAATATCCGGAAGAGCGGATCATGTATATCCTTGAGGATTCGAAGTGCACCCTTCTGGTCACGACCAAAGAGATCATGGACAGGCGCAAAGACCTGATGGCAGCCCTTGCGGCGGCGGGAACAACGGTGATCGATGTCACCGCGGCCGTCAGGGAAGGCAGCAGGGAAAACCTCAATATCGAGGTTCCGGGGGACGCCCTTGCCTATGTGATCTATACCTCAGGCTCGACGGGAA
>CACXHF010000187.1 GCA_902767305.1 uncultured Eubacteriales bacterium | reverse complement strand
GAGCGATATCACATTCTATCGTCTCCAGTGCGACTCCGACGGAGTTCTCCGTTCGTACATCGCAGAGGGCGAGGTACTTGATGTCAAGACCCGTTCCTTCGGCGGCATCGGCGTATTTGCGATTCCGGAAATGGGCCGGTTCTATCGTCATGTGCTGATTGAAAAGCGTTATCCGCATCATGGCGCGGTTGCCTTCTCTCATGTGGGCAAGGCACTCTTTGAGGTGTTCCGTTTCATGGGCGTAAAGGATATTGCCTATAATCAGCCGGCAAGTCTGCCGTACCCGACGGAGAATCCTTTTAAATAATCGAATGATCAAATCATTGACATGAACGACAAAGCAGCACCTGAAAAATGCAGGTGCTGCTTTGTAATTTGGAATGAATGCAGAGAATTCATATGCGCTCTGCAGATACGGTGATCGGGTCCTCATACGAAGTGCCCGTATGATCTGACGTGAAACAGTATAAAATCTGCAGAATCAATTGTACCGCATCATTTTGTATGCGCCAAAGCGAAGGCGAATGCCACAAACGGAATAAGCCGGATGAAATGTTGCTGGCGTATAAACATGCGGATTTCTGTTTATTCTATGTATCAGTTTTATTCTGACGCAAATTTCCCAGAATTCGTCGAGAATAAACAGATTGAATTTTAAAATCAAGTTCATAAATTACCTTTTTTACGGTTTTTGACGAAACAGATATTATCTGAGAGGAGTTATAAAATCTAGCAATAACGCAGAAATTGGCTTATTTTGCAGGCTTTGTACCATATGTCGTATGCAGAATGACGCAGTTATAAAATAATAAAGAATAATCAACTACCGTCGAATAATTCGTTGATGTTTTATAATGGCGAACGTATAGACCAATCACATATCAATTCCAAGAACCCTGCTGGACATCCAAAAGGGAAAAAACAGTGTGCCAAGAAAACGCCGTACTAAAGCAGAACTAGAACCTGAGCGACGTCTGAAACAAGAAAATTTAAAAATTACCATGAATTAATTCCGACGGAATTTTGGAAATTGACGTCTGATACTGCTGAATTTATATACGGAAAAGAAGCCTGGCTTTATGAAACGCCTCTGCTTTCAGCCGCAAATGACTTCTTGCCGTCTCAGTCTCTGAGGTGTATAATAAAAAAACGTAAAGTCGGTCAGTGGCTATTTCTATCATAAATCATGGGATGGGGGTATTATTATGACGAGAAAGACAATTCTCAATATGCCAGGCTATGTATTTTTTGTAATCTGTTCCGTTCTGATCCTTGGGATCATCATTGGCAGCTTATACGATTACCAGATTTCCGTGGCTCTTTCCAATACGAATGCCATTGGCGATTTTCATCAGCACTACGGCAATATCATCTCTCATTTGCTCTATCCCATCGCGGGCATGTGCCTGTTCAAGGGACTGAGAAAAAAGGGAAGCAGATTCAACACTCTGGCTTGGGGCGTTCTGGGCTTCTCACTGTTCTGGACGTTTTACAGCTTCCTCGATACAAGCGGCAAGTATCTTCGTGCAGATTACGGCTATGTTCCGGGGCAGCCGGGTTCCTTTCTTCCCCTGACGCTCAGCTACATGACATGGATTGCCCTGGCATGTCTGACAGCTTATCTGGCTTATCTGTTCCTCGATGATGAGAATGCAGAACTGCTGCTCGCCATCGGTTCCGTGATCCTGCTTGCCGGCATGTTCAGCGAATTTATCAATAACGGGCTCAAAATTGTCGGCTGCCGTCCGAGATACAAATACCTGCTTACCTTAGACGATCCCGCAAGCGAGTACCGGAACTGGTGGCAAATGATTCCTTATCTCAAAGATGAGAACTCTTTCCGTTCCTGGCCCAGCGGTCACATGACCAAGGCTACGATCATGCTGACTCTTCCTATGCTGGCAGACGTAGTCAAATGTAAAAAGGCGTATCTCAAAAATCTGTTTTTTGTGTTTGCAATCGTCTGGATTGTCATTCTCGGCTATAACAGGATTCACATGAATGCTCACTTCCTGACGGACGTATGCTTTGGCGTCCTCATCACCTATATCGTGTACGTCCTCACCTATAAGCTCGTCTTCTCCGTATTTGAGAAAGGCCGTCAGAACTCATAAAGCCTCGCGCCTGATCTTTACGCTCTCCCTGAAAGCCCTTCAAATCCTGAGGGAAGCTTCTTTGGGAGAGCCTTTTTCTTTCTCTTGGAATGACGGCTTTTTATTATACTTTCACATTTTCAGATATTGTAATTTTTGTCGTATTATAGCGCTGCTTCAACGTGGAGTTTTTTTCAAAGCAGAGATTGTGCGAAACAAAATTGACAAAAATCTGTGATACATTTATAATATGAACATAACGCGAAGGTGACAGGCTTCTGAACAGTTAACGAGCTGTACCGGCGCGCAATAAACGAAAGGAGTCTCATTTTATGAAGAAACTGTTAGCTCTTGTTCTGGCACTCGTCTTTGCCATGAGCCTTTCCGTGATGGCTATGGCGGCCGTTGGGGACTTTGATGCGGATCTTGTTGCCGCTGCAAAGGAAGACGGCGAACTGATCGTCTATGGCTCCTGCGAAGAAGCGTATCTTTCTGCAGCATGCCAGAAGTTCGAAGAGGAATTTGGCATCAAGACCAGCTATCAGCGGCTTTCCACTGGTGAAGTGCAGGCTAAGATCACTGAGGAAAACGGAAATCCGTCTGCTGATGTATGGTTCGGCGGCACGAATGATCCCTATGCCGAGATGGCTTCTAAAGGCATGCTTGAGGCCTATGAGGCAAAGAATGCTGTTCATCTGACGTCCAATAAATATCGGGATGCAGATGGATACTGGTACGGCATCTATAAGGGCATTCTGGGATTCATGGCGAACACCGAAGAGCTTGCCCGTCTTGGCGTAGAAGCGCCGAAGGACTGGGATGATCTTCTCAAACCGCAGTACAAAGGCCTTATCTGGTGCTCCAACCCCTCTACGGCAGGTACAGCCAAGCTGGTCATCAACACCATGGTTCAGATGAAGGGCCACGATGAAGCCATGAAGTACTTCGTCGAGCTTGATAAGAACATCCAGCAGTACACCAAGTCCGGTTCCGGTCCCTCCAAGAAGGTTGGCCTCGGCGAGTGTGTCATCGGCATCGGCTTCCTGCATGATGGAATTACACAGATTCTCGACGGCTATGACAACATTGCTCTGATCGTTCCGGCAAGCGGTACCTCCTATGAGGTAGGTTCCACGGCTATCTTCAAGAACGCAAAGCATCAGAATGCTGCCAAGCTGTGGATTGAATTCGCACTCAGCCCTGACTGCGTCAATATTGCAAAGGACAACGAGTCCTATCAGTTCCTTGTACTGGACAATGCCACGCAGCCACAGCAGGCACTTGACGCAGGTCTTGATCCTGAGAACGTGATTGACTATGACTTTGCTGATGCAAAGGCTAACACATCCAAGTATGTTGAAGACTTCTTCAACGCTGTTGGACAGGACGATCGTTTCAAGACAGAGTAAGCGGACAGAACAGGATTCATCTGCGTTCATCTTTCCAGATAATCCTTTCCGGATTTACAGCATCAAGAGGGATGGCGAAATCGCCATCCCTTTTTCAGACAAGATAAGAACGCGTGCATGCACTGCGGCGTTCCTTTTCGAAAAAAAGGAGGGATCCTTCATTGGCTACATCCAAGTCACGTCAGTTGGACCGGAAAAAGTTCTTTGGTGATCCGCTTCTGGTAGTGACGATCTGTGTCCTGACGGTTCTCCTGGCATTATTTATTTTGTATCCACTGTCCATGCTTTTATTTGAGAGCGTGTATGAAACAAAGACAGTGACGACTGAAGCCGGTGAAACGGTGACGACAGCCCGGGTGACCGGTGAGGTGTTCGGCCGCGTGCTTGGCATGAACCGGTTCCGCAAAGCATTTTCAAATACACTGGTTCTGGGCTTTCTGGTCGGCATTGGTTCAACACTGCTGGGGCTTCTGTTTGCCTACGTAGATGTCTATGTGGATATCCGAAGCCGGTTTGTCCGCGGGCTGTTCTCTGTCGTTTCGCAGCTGCCCGTTGTCTCTCCGCCGTTTGTGCTGAGTCTTTCCATGATTCTTCTTTTCGGCCGGAGCGGGCTTATTACGCGGACACTGCTGAAAATCTATGATTCGAATATCTACGGACTGCATGGAATTGCCGTCGTAGAAATTCTGACATTCTTCCCGGTCTGCTACATGATGCTGACCGGTCTGCTGAAAAACATAGACCCGTCCCTTGAGGAAGCAAGCCGCGATATGGGGGCATCGCGGATGAAAGTATTTACTTCGGTCACGCTCCCGCTGCTTCTGCCCGGTCTTGGCAATGCATTCCTTGTGACGTTCATTGAGTCGGTTGCAGATTTTGCCAATCCGATGATGATTGGCGGCGATTTTGATACACTGGCGACAACAATTTACCTCCAGGTAACCGGCGGCAGCTATGACAAGGCCGGCGCGTCGGCAATGGCAGTCATTCTGCTCAGTCTGACACTTGTCCTGTTCCTTGTGCAGAAATATTATCTGGAAGCGAAGACTGCTCAGACGCTTACCGGAAAGGCCAGTCGGGCCAGAATGCTGATTACGGATAAAAGTGTCCGTATTCCGCTGGTCATTCTCTGCTCGGCCGTTTCGGTTTTCGTTCTGATGATGTATATCTCTGTTTTCTTCGGATCGCTGTTCAAGCTCTGGGGCAGAAATTATTCGCTGGTGCTTACGCATTATCAGTATCTGCTGAAATATGACGGACTGAAGGCGTTCCGCGATTCGTTTGTTCTTTCCGCCATTGCTGCTCCGATTACGGCTCTTCTTTCCATGATCATCTCTTACCTGGTGGTTAAAAAGAAGTTCAAAATGAAGGGATTTATCGAGTTTGTTTCCATGCTGGCCATGGCTGTTCCCGGAACTGTCCTGGGTATTGGATATATCCGCGGATTTTCCGGAGGATTGTTCCGCACAGGCATCCTGCAGGGTATCTATGGAACCGGACTCATCCTGATTATTGTCTTTGTCGTCCGTTCACTGCCGGTTGGTACGAGAAGCGGTATTTCCGCACTGCGGCAGATCGACAAGTCCATTGAGGAATCGGCGTATGATATGGGTGCCGGAAGCGGACGTGTGTTCATGACCGTCACGCTTCCTCTCATCAAGGACTCATTCCTCAGCGGTCTTGTTACCTCTTTTGTGCGTTCAATTACGGCTATCTCTGCTGTTATTCTGCTGGTGACGCCGCAGTATCTGCTGATCACCTGCAAAATCAATGAATTTGCAGAAAAGGGCAAATATGGTGAAGCCTGTGCATATGCAAGCGTGCTGATTGCCATGGCCTATATTGCCATTGTGATCATGAATCTGGCCACCCATTATCTGGGCGCCAGCAAGTCACAGCGTCTGGCGGAGAGAGAAGCCAGAAAGTATGCCAGAAAAAAAGCCTGAGCGTATTGGATGACAGCAGCCCGCCGCAGATTCGGTGGTTTGTCGGGAGACAGATACAGGACAAAGCATTCTCGGATGTGCTGCATGTATCTGCTGAAGGAGAAGAAAGATGGGTAAGGAACCGAAAGGCGTTCGCCTGGATCATATATCAAAAATCTATCAGG
This sequence comes from uncultured Eubacteriales bacterium, assembly GCA_902767305.1. Classification (GTDB taxonomy): domain Bacteria; phylum Bacillota; class Clostridia; order Christensenellales; family Aristaeellaceae; genus Ventricola. The sequence goes on along the minus strand of CACXHF010000187.1, from coordinate 2,067 downwards.
ACCCTAAAACGCATGAGGACTTTTTCGCGGTAAATGATGTCAGCCTTGATATTGCACCGGGGGAGTTCATTACACTGCTGGGTCCGTCCGGCTGCGGAAAAACTACGACGCTGCGTATGGTAGCAGGATTTGAGAGCCCGGATGAGGGAGAGATCTATCTTGGCAGCGAGTCCATTAACGAACTGACGCCGAATAAACGTGATACAGCTATGGTTTTCCAGAGTTATGCTCTTTTTCCGCACATGAATGTCTTTGAAAATGTGGCATACGGACTCAAGCTGCGGAAAGTTCCGGCAGCGGAAATTCAGAATCGGGTATCGAACATTCTGAACCTGGTTGAGCTGTCCGGAATGGAACTGCGTATGACCAATCAGCTTTCCGGCGGTCAGCAGCAGCGTGTTGCACTTGCAAGAGCGCTTGTTGTTGAACCGGGTGTTCTGCTGTTTGATGAACCGCTTTCCAATCTGGATGCAAAGCTTCGTGTACAGATGCGCACGGAAATCCGCAGAATTCAGCAGCGTCTTGGAATTACCGCGATCTATGTAACGCATGATCAGAGTGAAGCAATGTCCATTTCAGACCGGATCATTATCATGCGTAAGGGCATTATCGAACAGCAGGGAAGCCCGAAGGAGATTTATTATCATCCGGTAAATGAGTTTGTTGCGGATTTCATTGGTGAGTGCAACTTCCTTGACTGCAAGGTGGTTTCTGCCAGTGGAAACGAGATTACTGTTGATGTAAACGGAAGCTGTGTAAAGGTTGTTTCTGACAAACAGCGGGTATCGGGAGAGCAGGGAAAAATCGTTCTGCGCCCGGAGGCAATCCGTATTGAAAGCAAGGGAGATATTCCCTGTAAAGTGGAACTGTCCTGCTTTATGGGCTCTTATCAGTATTATCATGTTCGTGTTGGCAGTACACTGGTCAAGATCAATGACAACTGCCCGGTCAACAAGCAGGTTTTCGATGTAGGAGATACTGCATGGCTCTCCTTTGATAAAGAGTGCGGTCATCTGCTCTGAGCAGACTCCGGTATCCTGGAATCAGGTCATACCTGACGAAGAAGATTTTTGAACCGGAGGTATCCGGCAGCTGTGGGATCAGATACTGAACGAGTCCGGTAAATGTAACTGAAGAGAGACGGAAAAAGACATCTGTCGGATAAGGATGCCTTCCGTCTCTCTTTTTCTCTCAGGAAAGTGCAGCAAAACGGTGATTGATTAATCGCCGAGAAGACGATATAATTCTGTACATTGGCCGAAAAGCCGGGTGAAGGACAAAAGACAATGTTCTTCGAAGAAGCTGTGTATCTGTATGCGGAAAAACGGAGCACAGACAGCACACGGGCGGAGATCAATGAGAGGATGGAATGACAATGGGAACAATACGGGCAGTTGTATGGGATCTGGATGGAACGCTGCTCAATACACTGGATGACCTGAGAAACAGCCTGAACATGTCTCTCCGGGAAAACGGATTCGAGGAACATTCCCGGGATCGGGTCAGGAGCATGGTAGGAAACGGACTTCGGATGCTGATCAGCAGAGCAATACCGGACGGAGAGAAAAATGAACGTTTTCAGGCGGTCTATGATGGATTTGTCCGTGCCTATGCAGTGCACAGCAGAGATTTCACGAAACCCTATGACGGAATTCCGGAACTGCTGGACCATCTCCTGGCACATGGAATTCGTCATGCCGTTGTTTCAAATAAAATCGATTTTGCCGTTCAGGAGCTTTGTCGGGAGTACTTTGGAAAACGGATATCGGTCAGCGTGGGAGATGATCCTTCAAGAGCGAGAAAACCGGCTCCGGACAGTGTATTCGCGGCGCTTGAGCGAATGAATGTTCCTGGAGAACAGGCGGTCTATGTGGGGGACTCCAATGTGGATATTGAGACAGCGGCAAATGCCGGAATTCCCGGAATCGGTGTGCTTTGGGGATTCAGAGACAGGGAAAACCTGAAAGCGGCGGGAGCCCGTTATATAGTATCCACCCCCTCGGAACTCGAACAGCTGATTCTTTCTCTCTGAGACTCGGGAGAATGACGGAGAAGAATCGGAAAGGG
>CACXHF010000186.1 GCA_902767305.1 uncultured Eubacteriales bacterium | reverse complement strand
GTTTTCTCCCTGTCCCGGGAGGTCCACGCATCCCTCTTTCCGTGGGCTTGAACGTCTGCAGGGTTGTGGCTGTGATAAACGCCGGAAATGATTCAGTCGCCGAATCCACCCCCGGCAGACCGGCCTGACCGCAGGATTCAGCAGTTTCCGTGCAGATGCGCGACAATGTCGGTCGGGTTCAGTCCTGCTCTCCGAAGGGCGCTTTCCCCTCTGTCATTCAGCTTCAGAAAACGTCCCAGATGGATCTTTCCTTCTTTGTCCATCAGCTCTCCCAGTGCCCAGGGAAGTCGCTCCGGGTCAGGCTGCGGCGGGTCAAGGGATTCAAGCCACGACAGCCGGAACACAAGTCCCTCCGCATTGCAGCTCTGCCCATCACCCCAGTAGAAATTGCGCTTTCCGAAAAGGAAAGCCTCATCCTGTGATCCCTTAGGGCAAAGATCATCTGCTGCCCCCTGGTGCTCCGTCCGCAGGGAACACAGTCCAGACACCCTGTAATCGGTGTCTTTCGCGTCCCGGGTGTACAGCGCCACATTCGCTCCTTCGTTGTCAAAAGACGTGCATCCCTTGATGTGCTCGTTCGGCGCGGAGTTTGAGCTGATCCCCCTGCCCCGGTTGCCCCAGGAAATGCAGTTGTACAGATAGTGCCCGCCGGGCAGGCTGGTCCCGCCCAGCTTGATGCCGTCTCCATAGCCCCTCGGACGGCCACTGGAGTCAAAGCCATTTCGGAAGGAGACACAGTTCTTGATCACCACGGGGCTGGTGGTCCCCAGCTCGACCTTGGTGAACAGGTCAAAGCCATCATCCGCGTTAAAGCAGGAGATGCAGTGATCAAATACGATGCCCGGCCCCACCGTCAGCTTCGCGGCAAATCCGTCCGCGTTAGTCGCTCCCGGGTCAGCGTTATTGCAGGAGATGCAATGGGTGACCTGAATGTCATGAGGCCAGTCGTCCCGGGTGTCGGTGTCCAGCAGGGTCCAGGCTACGATGCCTGCGTCGCCGTTTCCGCAGGCTCCTGCGTGGTGCAGGTGGATATCATGACCGCACAGCGCGATGCCCGGAGTGAAGTCTGCCGTGTTCAGGCAGTCAATGTGGTCGATTTCCCAGTAGCTGCCCGCAAAGACAAAGCCGGCGGAGCGCTTTTCAAAATCAAAGACGGCCCGACCGTTCCCCTCCGCGTGCAGATGAATCGGGCTGCCCTCAATGCCGCTGACATCCCGGTCAATCACGATGGACCTTCCCGGCCGGTACCATCCCTCCATCAGGAGGATCTCGCAGCCGGGAGAAGCACAGGCGATGGCGGTATGGATGTCCACGGGGGATTCGCGGGTGGCCGCACCGCCGGGCGTTCCGTCGGGCGCGGCGTAGAGGGTGCTCCGGCCATTCAGGGGAACAAAGGACACGGTAAAATTCCGCTCAAGCACACGGTGTACCACCTGGTATGCACCAAGCTCATCTGCATGCCGGAAGCCTTTCGTGGGCTCGAAGCGAAGCTGCAGGGCATTTTCCCCTTCCTCCAGCAGAATCCGGCAGGAAGCGGGCGTCCCGGAGGTGACCGTCAGAACGTTCTCCTCCTTTGGCCGTCCCCGGCGGAAAATCCGCAGCGTGCCGTCGGCATTGGGAAGACACCTGAGCATATATACCGCATGGTTTGAATACCGTGAGGAAAGGATCCGGCAGGTGGGACTCACCTGCTCCACTTCCACCGAAGCATCCGGGAGTCCCGGAGAATCCCGGAAGATCCTGAGGGACACATCCCGGAAGGTCACGCAGCAGGAACGCGCGGCAAACATGCCCACATAGATGAAGTCTCTGTCAAGGGCGCAGAGGGCATCACGATTTGGAAAGCGGTGCAGACCCTGAATGGTGCCGGTCTCGTCCAGCCAGTTCACCTCAAAACCTGAGGACGTCCGGCAGATGCGCAGCGTCACCTCCGTCAGCGGCTGTGCCACCGTGCCGACAACCCGGCCCGTCTGTTCGTTTCCAAAGAGGTTGTAGCTGCCCCCGCCATACTCCGCGCAGGAGGTCTCCAGCGGAAACATGCGGGAAGATACCCACTTCATGACGGCATTGGCACTGCCCGCCTCCAGTTCCGGCAGATTGTCCGGCGTGACACCAGTCTTGATCTGCGCGCCAATGCCCAGCTTCATGCTGATCAGCGGGTACTGCCGGTCCGAGACCACCGCACCCGTTTCCGGATCCAGACGGTATTCCACCCGGGCGCAGGCAGCCATGCAGGAATTGTTCCAGAAGGAACGGTCCTCGCCGTGCCTTCCGACCCGGTCGGCAGCCATGAGGCCAAATCCCTCCTGGCCATTTGTAAAGGCCCAGTCCACAAGGCAGGCGCGGGCCGTCAGGGAAAAGCCGCAGTCAGCAGGAACCGGAAAGTAGTAGAAAGCCAGACCGTCCGTGGAGGGCAGATTCAGTTTTCCGCAGTTATGCAGGCTCCAGAGGGAGACGGAGCCGTCGTCATGCCGGCAAAAGCCGTTGTCCGCTTCATCCGATGAAGCGTTGAGGCCAAAGGCGGCAAAACGCCATTCACCCGTCGGAACATGAGTGAGAGTACATTCAGACATAGCGTGTTTCTCCGTTTCTGATCTGGAGGAGCGTATCGAGCCCGGTTTTTTCCATCACGTCGCACACTGCTTCATTGGGATTCAGAAGAGTGACGGTGCAGAACCTCAGAATCTTCAGCAGCACCCTTATCCCGCCGGAGGAAAGGTAGTCAAGTTCCGAACAGTCGATCTCCACTTTCCGAAGATCTGAGTTCTGCTCCATGAAGCTTTCAAAAACGTCATTCGAGGAGAGCGTGTCCAGGCGTCCGCGCAATTCCAGGTGCAGCAGATCCCCCTTCCGCTGTGAGATGATGTCCAGTCCGGCAGCACGGCGATGATCCATGTGTCCCTGGGCGGCAATCGCGGTGATTTTGCAGCAGTGCAGGGCGGCAATCGTCTCCCGGAGCGCCTCATTGGTCTGCCCTGCGGGAATGGACAGCAGATTCAACGCCTGCATTTCCAGGGGGATGCGCTCCGCCTCAAGGCCATGCGTCTGCAAAAACGCGAGCGCCTTTCCCTGCAGCCGTTCCCGGTCCCATCTGGGGTCGATCACAAGGGAATTGTCAAACTGCCCCTGCACCTTCCACTGCCGCATGTCGTTGGATCTGAGGAGCACATCCATCATCCGGTCCCCGCAGAGAGCTTCCAGAATCTCCATAAAGGCGCGGGGGGCTTCCGGATCCGGAGTCAGCCAGCAGCCCCCGTGCGTGCGCAGTGCCTGACCGACGGCGACGCACAGCGGATTGAGCTCCGGATCCGTCACCGTCGGAAACAGCCCTGCTGAAAGGATGCAGAGAGAACCGCCTGCGCTCTCCAGTGCCTGAAGAATGGAGGCGGGATTGGTGGCATCCACCGGGAAAAAGCTGCTTCCGGCTCCTTCTCTGACTGCCCCGGCGGCCTCGATCACCTCAGCGGCGCCCAGTCCGATGTAGCGCAGCCCCTTTGACGTGAAGGGACGGTACAGGCAGCTGCAGGGAAAATCCACAATGGTCTCACAGCTGGAGCGAAGGGCGAGGTTCCTGAGACCCCGCACCTGCGCCTCAAGGAGAATGCGCCGGGCAGCGTCATGCTCCCAGCCAAATCCGGTGTGCACGGACAGGGCGCAGCCGCGCAGGGAAAGCGCCTCCCGGTCCCCCAGTTCCCCCAGGCATCCAAGCATCTCCATGGACGCCAGAGCGAGGGGGTTCTGGTTTTTCTGTTTATTCCAATTCGCTTCTGACATAGAAATATTTACCTGTCTTTTCAGGGGAAAGGCTGTCACAGAATGTGAAACGGCATTCCGTATCCATAATTTCCCGAAGCTGAGATGCGATCTGGTCAAGGCCCTCCCGATGCTCCTCCGGCGTGCCGTCCAGCACCACCATAGCCTCCAGATCGTCATAGGAATGCTGAATGAGCTGGAAGGTCCGGATCCAGGGCTTTGTCAAAAGGTCGCGCAGGTGCAGTCCGGTCACACTGGTCCCGTCCCGCCGCCTGAGCATGGACAGTCTGCGGCCCATCACCCGCGAGATCGAGCCGAAGGAGCCCTCCTTTTCCTGACCGAAGGGCAGAACGGTGACCATATCACCCATCCGGTAGCGGATGAGGGGCATGCTGTAGTTGTTGAGTCCCGTAATGATGATATCCCCTGTTCCGTGAGGCTGCAGTCTCCCGGTCTCATCCAGGACCTCCACCCGGGCAGAATGCTCGAAGATCCGCAGGTTTCTGTTTTCGCGGATGCTGCAGGCCACCACGCCAAATTCCGTGCCGCCGTACTGGTCGACAATCCAGGTTCCCGGAAAAGCCTTCTGCATCGCTTCCCGCATTTCGTCATAGAGGGGGTTGCTGGTCAGAATGATGGATTTTGGACAGTGGACGCGGATTCCATGGCTGAGGACAAACTTGGATACCTCAAATATGGGAGCAGGATTGGACCAGATCTGGATTGGCCTGACGGTGTTGATCGTATCGATATACTCCTTCAGGGCCTGCTCGCTGACCACCGAAGCCAGCCGGAAGGTCCGGTTCGTGAAGAAGTTATAGAAGCGGTCCTTGTCCTTTCCGTTCTTCTGATACAGATCAAAATCCCTGAACCACATTTTGAGCTCCGGCTCCCCCAGGTCCCGGCCGTTGAGCTGCCCCATGAAAAACTTGTCCGCCCGGTTGCGGACCATATAGTGACGGTCATACCAGATCGTCAGCGGAATGCCGGTGGAGCCGGAAGTCGACGCACTATAGGGTCTTCTGGACTTCATTTCGTCGGAATACATGTTCGCCCCCTCCTCACGCAGGATCTCCTTCGTCAGAATGGGGATCTCCGGCAGGCGCTCCTCACGGAGCTGCCCGCCCTCAAACAGGCCTATGCCCTCAAAAATCCGATGATAATAGGGAACATGATGATAGGCATACCGGATGAGCCGTCTGGCTTTTTCCTCCTGATACGCCATCATGGTTTCCCTTGAGCTGTGATATAACCGATCAGCCTCCCGCATATAGGACAGGGATCCGGGAAGCCTCGCAGCACAATACGCCATCGACATCAGTTTATGGATCATCTGTTCATTCCTCCATCATGGATTTCTTTATTTTGCGGAACTGAATTCAGTCTTTTTTTATTAAGTGATGCATATAAAAGTCCTGAAATTCTCTTAGGATTATACCATATTCTTTTTGCTAATACACTCTTTTTGCCTCTTTACTTTTTTCAGATTTTGCACAGACAAAGCTGTCCGGAGTCCGGACTGTGACCATTGGAAGACGCAACTGGCTGTTTGCAGATACATATAAAGGTACTGCTG
>CACXHF010000185.1 GCA_902767305.1 uncultured Eubacteriales bacterium | reverse complement strand
GAGGATGGTACATTTGACGTACTTCCGAAGAAAGAGGTTATCAAGCTCCAGCATGAGCGTACGAAGCTGCAGGAGAACCTGGGCGGCATCCGTGAGATGAAGAATCTTCCGGGCTGTCTGTTCGTGGTCGATCCCCGCAAGGAGCATATTGCTGTATCAGAAGCCCGTGCACTGGGAATTCCGATTGTTGCAATCGTTGATACCAACTGCGATCCGGACGAAATCGATTATGTAATCCCGGGTAACGATGATGCTATCCGCGCTGTAAAACTGATTGCAGGCAAGATGGCGGATGCAGTTCTTGAGGGCAAGCAGGGTGAGCAGTCTGAACCGGAAGCAGATGCAGCGATCTAAGTAGAAACAATCAGGAGGATTAGGAATATGGCAACGATTACCAGTGCATTGGTCAAGGAACTTCGTGAGCGCACCGGCGCAGGCATGATGGATTGCAAAAAGGCACTTATCGAGTGCGATGGCGATATGGATAAGGCGATTGACTTCCTTCGTGAGAAGGGCCTTGCTGCTGCAGCAAAGAAAGCCGGCCGTATTGCGGCAGAAGGCATGGTTTATGCTAGTGTCAATCACAATGGTGTTGGCGTCGTGATTGAGGTCAACTGTGAGACAGACTTCGTGGCCAATACAGATCGCTTCAAAGCACTGTGCCATGATTTTGCTGAGCATGTGGCAGAATGCGCTCCTGTCAGTGTTGATGAGATGCTTAATCAGCCGTTCTATGATGATGCAACCAAGACTGTACAGGATCTGATCGGCGAAGCGACGGCCTCCATTGGTGAAAAGATTTCCATTCGTCGTTTTGCCCGTTATATGAGCGATAACAGCGTTCTGGATTCCTATGTGCACATGGGCGGCCGTATTGGTGTTCTGCTTGAGGCAACTGCACCGGAAGTTACTGATGAAGTGAAGACGTTGTGCCATGATCTGGCTCTGCATATTGCTGCGGCAAATCCGCTCTTTGTGCGTCGTGAAGAAGTGCCCACTGCTAACCTTGACAAAGAGCGTGAGGTACTGACCCAGCAGGCACTCAACGAGGGCAAGCCGGAGAAAATTGTTGAGCGTATGGTGGAAGGCCGTATCGAGAAGTACTATAAAGAAGTGTGTCTGCTCGAGCAGCCTTTTGTTAAGGATCCGGATATCTCGGTGAAGCAGCTTCTGAAGAAGGAAAATATGGATGTACTTCGTTTTGTTCGCTTTGAGCGCGGCGAAGGCCTTGAGAAGCGCCATGATGATCTCGCAGCAGATATTGCAGCTGAACAGGCTAAAATGAAGAAGTAATCAGATAAAGGCATGCCATGCATGCCTTTTTTTCAAAAATGGATGAAGTGAAAGGAGTCTGTTATGCCGAAGTATAAACGTGTGCTGATTAAGCTAAGTGGCGAAGCACTTGGAGATCATGGACGTTTGTTTGATTTCGAACAGATTAACCGGGTAGCGGAGGTTATAGCGAAACTGCATACGACTGGCACCCAGATTGCTCTGGTGATTGGAGCGGGTAATATTTGGCGCGGTCGCCAGGGCCCTGCAGCTCAGATGACACCGGTCAGTGCAGATCATATGGGAATGCTTGGAACAGCTATTAACAGCATTGCCATGCAGGATGCCGTGATGCACCACGGAGTCAGTGCACATGTCTTATCTGCTGTGGATATGAACCGGTTCTGTGAGTCGTATTCATATCCGCTGGCTATCCGCTATCTGGATGCAGGCGAGGTGGTAATTTTTGCCTGCGGCACCGGAAATCCATTTTTCTCTACAGATACAGCAGCTGCATTGCGTTCTGTAGAGATTGGAGCGGATGCTATTCTCCTGGCCAAAAATGTAGATGGTGTGTATGACAGTGACCCTCGTCTGAATCCGAATGCCAGACTTCTTCCTGACCTGACCTATCAGGAGGTCATGGAACGTGATCTTAAGGTCATGGATGCAGCAGCAATTACCATCTGTCGTGATAATCATGTTCCTTCTATCCGGGTGTTTGCTTTGGATCAACCGGAGAATATACTGAAAGTGATCGACGGAGATCCGATGGGAACAAACGTGCATCCCTGATTTCCAGTTGTCTTTATCCCGGAACAGTGTGTTCCGGGGTTTACTGTTTCAGAACGCAGTTTTCTGGAGCAGCAGGAAACAAGAAAAGGCAAAAACTGAAGACAGATAACGGACGTGGTGAGGGCGCTTGCAGAGTGCAGAGAAAGCATGCAAAAACAAAAGACTTGTCAAGAAATGGAGCATGTTGTACAATATGACTCAAGAAATGGAGTGATAAGCCGAAGAGGCTTTCTCTGACGACCTGATTATCTTAACAAGGATGTTTTTTATAAGGAGGGACCTGTATGCCGATAACCCGAATCATGGACAATGCTAAAGAAAAGATGGAGAAGACAAAGAGTGTTCTCCGTGCAGATCTGATGGCTATTCGAGCCGGACGTGCAAATCCACAGCTCCTGGACCGTATTACAGTAGATTATTACGGTTCACAGACGCCATTGAAGAATGTATCGAATATCTCCGCACCTGAACCGCGTGTCCTGCAGATCAATCCATGGGATGCAAAAATGGTAAAGGAAATCTGCCGTTCGATCCAGGCCAGCGATCTTGGGTTGAATCCTTCTACTGACGGTAAGGTAATCCGTCTGGTACTGCCTGAGCTCAATGAGGAACGGCGTAAGGAACTGACAAAGTTGGTTCGTAAGACAGCGGAGGAAAGCAAAGTCGCAATTCGTTCAATCCGTCGGGATGCTGTTGAGCAGGTCAAAAAACTGAAAAAGAACAGTGAAATCACCGAGGACGACCAGAAAAAGGCAGAGGAAGATATCCAGAAACTGACAGACAATAACATCAAGGATATTGATAAAATTACTGCTGAAAAAGAAAAGGAAATAATGGAAGTTCGCTGATGGAGTGTTTGCTTGGCCGCAAGGCTGAGGATGCGCTTTCTCTGCTTGCAGAGCAGGGAATTCATCCTGAAATAGAAAAAACGGGACCGAGGCCGGAAGAAGAGGGAATTCTTCGGGTTGTTCAGGTGCTGGAAGAGGGAGCACGTCTCAGAGTTTCGGTATTTTCATTAGGAAATTAAAAAGAACTGGCGGGGCATATCGCCTCGCCTTCTTTTAAAAATACACGGAAACAGGAGAAAGAGAGGATTGACATGGCAGGCCAGAATGTTCTGAAACTGGAAAAACTTCCGGGACATGTGGCAATTATCATGGATGGAAACGGCCGCTGGGCCAAAAAACGGGGGATGCCCAGAACATTTGGCCATAAAGCAGGTGTTGAAGCACTGAGAGAGATCATCAAAATGTCCGATGAAGTGGGGATCAGAGCTCTAACAGTGTATGCTTTCTCGACAGAGAACTGGAAACGTTCCACGGAGGAAGTTGGTGCATTGATGGGTCTTTTGCTTGAGTACTTCAGGCGTGAATTAGAGGAGCTTAACCGGAAAAATGTCTGTATTCATATTTTGGGCGACATTGATGGAATGCCAAAGGGAACCGAGCGTCAGCAGGAGGCACTTCATCGGGCGATTGATAAAACAAAGAACAATACGGGATTGATTCTGAACATTGCTCTGAATTACGGAGGACAGCAGGAAATCGTTCGGGCGGCGCGAAATCTGGCAGAGAAAGCTGTCCGTGGGGAAATACGGCCGGAGGAGATTACAAGGGAACTTATGCAGGCGGAAATGTATACTGCAGGAGAGCCGGAGGTAGATTTGATTATCCGGACAAGCGGCGAATTGCGAATCAGTAATTTTCTGCTCTGGCAGTGTGCTTATGCTGAGTTTTACATTACAGATACACTCTGGCCGGATTTTGACAGAGAACAGTACCGTATGGCACTGGAGGCGTATGCAGGAAGAAATCGGAGATTCGGAGGAGTCTGATCTGCTGTACAATGCTCAACAGGAAAATGGAGTATGAGGACCTATGAGAAAGCGAATTATTACGTCGTGTATCGGAATTCCATTTCTGATTTTCTGTCTGTACATACGGGGATGGTTTGCAGAGATTGTGCTGGCACTGGTGACGCTAGCTGGAGTGGTTGAGTGCTATCGTGCCCTTCGAGCGGCCAAATACCATGCTTTTCCATGGGGAGGGTATTTGGGACCGGTTATCATGGTTGTATTTGCATGGGTATTTCAAATTCGAAATCCACTGCTTCTCGTGTCTATCTGTATGGGAATTACCATGGCTGGATGCCTGCTGGGACGTGATCCGAATTTCCCTGATACTGCAGCATCAATTTATCCTATTTTTACCTGTATGATGCCGCTTTCCATGGTGATGATGATGCTCAATTCCACTTACGGTAGAGTACCAGGGGTTGCTTTGATTACAATGGCCTTTGGGATCGCTTTCAGCGGAGACGGTGCAGCTTACTTTGGAGGCAGGGCTTTTGGAAAGCATAAGCTTTGTCCGACAGTAAGTCCCAAGAAGACCGTTGAAGGGGCACTTTTCTATTTTGTCGGAAGTGTCATATGCTCTTTGCTTATCCGCCTGTTTTTTACTCAGGTGTTTCACTGGGCAATGCCTGGGATTCCGGCAGCAATAGCACTTGGATTTATCGGAGGATTTGCGGGACAGGTTGGAGATCTTTCTGCCTCTCTGCTTAAACGTCATTCGGGAATTAAGGACTATGGTCGCATCTTTCCTGGGCATGGTGGAGTCATGGACAGGTTCGACAGCGTGATGTTTACGATTATCGTCTTGTACTGTTACACATTAGTACTGAAGTAAGAGGTTATTATGCATAGAATTGCCATTCTGGGTTCGACTGGTTCCATTGGTACTCAGGCACTGGATGTTATCAGACAGCATTCTGACAGATTTAAAGTGGAGGCACTTGCTGCCAATACTTCAAGCGAAAAGCTTTTTGATCAGGTACGCCTTTTTCGTCCTGCAGTGGCTGCACTCAGGCATGAACCGGAATCGATTCCTATGGATGTACGTATCGGAACAGAGTGGATTTTCGGAGAGGATATCCTTACACGAATTCCGGCAGAAACAGAAGCGGAGAGTGTTCTGGTTAGTGTTGTTGGAATTGCAGGTCTTTCGGCAGTGATGACGGCTCTGTCGCATGGTAAACGGGTTCTTCTGGCTAATAAGGAACCTCTTGTTGCCGGAGGAGAGCTGGTAACAAAGGCGGCTAGAGACGCCGGAGTTCCTTTGCTTCCGGTTGACAGCGAACACAGTGCCATTTTTCAGTGCCTTCAGGGAGCGGGACCAAATCGCCCGGTACGTCTTATTCTGACTGCCAGCGGTGGTCCATTTCGTACAGCCGGAATGGCAGAGATAGAAAATGCGACCAAGGAGCAGGCACTTCGTCACCCAAACTGGAACATGGGAAGGAAAATCACAATTGACTCGGCTACCATGATTAATAAGGCACTGGAGGTAATCGAGGCAAAATGGCTCTTTGATATGCCGCCTGAGAAAATCGATGTACTGGTGCATCCGCAGAGTGTGATTCACTCCATGATTGAATATGAGGATGGTGCTGTTATGGCCCAACTTGGGACGCCAGATATGCGGATCCCAATTCTGTATGCAATGGCTTATCCAGAGCGTCTGTCAACTGGCGGAACAAGACTGGATTTTTCGGCACTTGCAGATTTACGGTTTGAAAAGCCTGATTTTCTTCGCTTTCCCGGATTGCGGCTTGGCTATGATGCCCTGCGCGCCGGCGGGACGATGACAGCGATTCTTAACGGCGCCAATGAGGTTGCTGTCGCGGCGTTTCTCGAGGATCGAATTCGTTTTGGAGGCATCTCACGTCTGGTGGAAGATACCATGCTTCGTGTGGCGCCTGAAATGCATCCGAATCTGGATGCGGTTTTCGAAGCGGACCGGAAAGCACGGGATATCGCTCAAGAGCTATTATCTACCGGCAGGTACTGAGCCTGCCGTTTTTATTCGGAGGCATTTCATGTACATCATTCTGGCATTGCTTCTTCTTGATCTCATGGTGGTCGTCCATGAGGGAGGACACTTCCTTATGGCACGATTGTGCGGGATTGAGGTGGTTGAATATGCTGTTGGTATGGGGCCATTGCTGTGTCAGCGGAAAACGCGGCGCAATACAATGATTTCTCTCCGTCTTCTTCCTGTCGGCGGATACTGCATGTTTTACGATGAGGAGGAAGGGAAAGATCCGAGAGCACTGAACAATCAGCCGAGGTGGAAACGGGCTCTGACCATTGCGGCAGGTCCGGTGATGAATTTTATTACAGCGTTTCTTGCGATTGTAATCTTTCTGAGTGTATTCGGACTGACTACGCCGGTCAGTATGGTCGGATCGGTAGAAGCGAATTCTGCGGCAGCCGGACTTGAAGTCGGAGACAGGATTAGTGCGGTAAACGGAAAAGAAGTTGCTTCACCTGCTGAGATTTCCATGGAAATCTCAGCATCGGATGGAAACACAGTGGCGTTGACAATTGATCGGGATGGGAGAAAGATGGAGATTTCCATCAATCCATTCTATGATACTGAGGCAGAACGGTGGCGAGTCGGTTTTTCTTTTGCACAGCGCAGACAACGGATTCCGCCGAGTGAAAGCATTCCGTTTTCTGCTCATTATAATGCAGAATCTGCAATGCTGATCATTAAAACCCTGAAGGGGCTGATTACAAGAGGTCAGGGAGCAGAAGGAGTGACCGGTCCTGTAGGAACGGTGTATGCCATCTCTGAGATGACAAGGACTGGCGGAATTGATATGGTATTTGAACTTCTGGCAGTAATCAGTGTCAATCTGGGAATCATGAATCTTCTTCCTATTCCAGGATTGGATGGATCAAGACTGATCTTTCTGGTGGTAGAGGCAGTACGCCGTAAGCCGATCAGTCCGGAAATTGAAGCAAAGATTCATCTGGCAGGTTTTGTTCTGCTGATCGGACTGATGCTGGTGCTGACTTATAAAGATATTATCGGAATTGCAACAGGAACAATTCTGTAAGGATGCCTGACAAGACGTTTTAGATGAGACGGAGAAAAAGTGGATCGGAGGCAGGGAACAGATGAAAAAGACAAGACAGGTAATGGTTGGAAATGTACCGGTCGGCGGAGGTGCTCCGATCAGCGTACAGTCAATGACCAATACAGATACAGCAGATGTAGAGGCAACTCTCTCGCAGATTCGCGCTCTTGCTGTGGCTGGTGCGGACATTGTACGGGTTTCCGTATATAATAAAGCGTGTGCAGAGGCAGTACGGATGCTTGCAGCAAACAGCCCGGTACCTCTGGTGGCAGATATTCATTTTGATCATACGCTGGCAATTGCAGCAGTAGAAAATGGAATCCAGAAACTCCGGATTAATCCGGGAAATATCGGGGGCGAAGAGAAAGTTCGGCGTCTTGCGGACTGCGTGAAGATGCATCATATTCCGGTGAGAATTGGTGTTAATTCCGGATCTGTTGAGGCGGATATTCTGAACCGGTATGGTGGACCCACACCAGAGGGAATGGTAGAGAGCGCACTGCGCCATGCCCGCATGCTTGAAAACTGTGGTTTTTATGACATGGTCCTTTCGATGAAAGCCAGTAATGTACGCGATACGGTAATGGCATACCGGATTGCCAGTGAACGGTGTGATTATCCGCTGCACGTAGGAGTGACAGAGGCAGGACTGCCGGAACAGGGAAAAATCAAGAGCGCTATTGGAATCGGAACTCTTCTGTTGGAGGGAATTGGGGATACTATTCGGGTTAGTCTTACAGGAGATCCCGTTCTTGAACCGCCGGCTGGAATTGAGATCCTTCGGGATATCGGTCTCAGAAAGGATGCAGCTGAATTTGTCAGTTGTCCAACATGTGGCAGAACCTGCATCGATGTGGCAGGAATCATGAAACAGGTTCAGGAAACTCTTGCGGATTTGAAACGGCCTATAAAAGTGGCTGTCATGGGCTGCGTAGTAAATGGTCCGGGTGAGGCTAGAGAGGCAGATATCGGGATCTGTGGAGGTGGAAATGGATCTGGTCTGCTGATCAAAAAAGGGCAGGCTCCGAAAAAAGTAACCGGGGATCTTGGTGGAATTCTGGTTGATGAGTTAAGAAAAATGCTGAATGAATCTGGAGGAATGGAATGAATTCCTGGGAGCAGATTATCGAAGAGGCGATACCTGAACTGAAAGGACATCTCAGCCTTGAACGTGTGGAGACAAACATGACAGGTTCGGCTATCGGTATTTATCTGGCATCAGATGTGCTGATTGACGAAAAACCGTTCAGAGCAGTTCGAAGCGCGATGCGGCGCAGGTTTGATCCGATTAAGGTATCACTGTTTATCCGGTCTCCTGCCTTAGGTCAGGATTTTCTCTCCAATCCTGAGAAATACAAATCTTTTATTCTTAGATGTATTCAGCGGCATTATCAGTCCTGTATTCCTTTTTTTGAAAATGCACGATTTGAATTCAATGGGGATGTACTAAGTCTTCTGTTTGAAAATGATCTTGCGCCGAGGTATGTAATCGAACAGCAGGTAGACCGCTATGTCACTACATTGGTCAGAGATGTTTTCGGCTGTGAGATTCATGTTACCTGTCAGGCTGTCAAACTGCGTGCGGAACAGATTGAAGAAATTCGCGAGCGTAGAAGGTATGAAGAGGAGGAAGCTCTGAAACAGCTGATTTTGGAACAGAAAATAAAGGCATCCCAGGATAAGGAAATTAAGAAGCCGAATGTTATTCTGGGCAGACCTATAATAGGTGATCCGGTTGATATGGTGGATCTGAGTGAAGAAGGCAACAAAATTATCATCGCCGGTGAGGTGGTATCGGCGGAGACAAAAGAGCTTCGTGGCGGTGAGATGGTGTTACTTTCTTTCTTCCTGACTGACTATACCAGCACCATGAAGTGTAAGGCATTTCTGCATTATCACAAAGGAAACGGCAGAAGAGGTAAAAATACGGATGAGCCGCTTCTGCCGCCGACTAAAGAAGAGGTAGAGGCGGTCAAGCAGGTAATTGACAGCGTTAAACAGGGAAAATGGGTTATTGCCCGAGGAGACCTGAAAATGGATACGTTTGATCATGCACTTGTGCTAATGACCAATGATATTTCACCCAGAGAAGCGCCTCAGAGACTGGACGAATGTGAAGAAAAACGCATAGAGCTTCATATGCATACCAATATGTCGGAGATGGACGGTATTGCCAGTGCATCGGACCTGATTGCTCGTGCTGCAAAATGGGGACATCCGGCAGTTGCTATTACGGATCATGGGGTGGTGCAGGCATTTCCGGAAGCCTTTGGTGCGGCTAAGAAAAACAAGATCAAATTGATTCCGGGAATGGAAGGGTATCTGACGGATATAAAGCCAGTTGTGATACGACCGGATGATCGTCTTCTTAGCGAAGATATCGTAGTTGTTGATTTTGAAACAACCGGGTTGAATTCAAAACGGCATCGTATAATGGAAATAGGTGCTGTGCGTATCCGAAATGGGCAGATCATTGAGGAGTTGTCCCGCTTTGTTAATCCGTGCATGCCGATTCCTCCGGAAGTATCTGCTTTGACTGGTATTACGGATAATATGGTCAAAGATGCTGAAACAGCAGACAAGGAGATCCCGAAACTACTCGAATTTATAGGAGATGCACCTTTTGCAGCACATAATGCCAAGTTTGACTATGCTTTCCTGACGGAGGAATGCAGGCGTCTCGGTATAGAGATTTCTCTTCCGGTCATTGATACGCTAGAATTTGCCAGACGTCTTTTTCCGGACATGCGCAGTCACAAGCTGGGGGCTGTATGCAAGCAACTTGGCGTTTCTCTTAAGAATGCTCACAGGGCTGTTCACGATGCACATGCGACGGCATTGTGTCTGAATCGTATGTTGAACGAATGTGCGGAGAAAGACATTCTCCATCTTGATGAAATCAATAAAGCTATTGATACAGGTGCCATTGGCGAGTCCTTTCATATTACTCTTCTTGCAGCAGAACAGGACGGCATTACAAATCTGAACCGGATTGTAACGGAAGGGCATCTGCATTATTTCAGCAGAAAACCGCATACGCCCCGACATATTCTGCAGAAATACCGCAAGGGACTGATTGTCGGCTCTGCCTGTGAGGCAGGCGAAGTTTTCAAGGCAGTTGTGGACGATCTGGATGATAAGGAACTGCGGCATATAGCCCGTTTCTATGATTATCTGGAAATACAGCCGATTGGAAACAATGCTTTTATGATTCGTGAAGGAACTGCCAAAGATGAAGAACAGCTCCGAAACTATAATCGTCGTATTGTTAAACTGGGTGAGGAACTTGGAATTCCGGTCTGTGCAACCGGAGATGTTCATTTTATGGACCCGAAGGATGCTGTTTTTCGGACTATCATTCAAAATATGCAGGGATTCAAGGATGCGGATCAGCAGGCCCCTCTGTATTTTAAAACGACGCAGGAGATGCTGGATGAATTTGCCTATCTCGGGCCGGAAAAAGCGCATGAAGTTGTCATTGACAATCCGGCAAAAATTGCAGCACGTGTAGGCAGCATTTCTCTCTATCCCAAACATCCAGAAGGAAAAGATACGTTCCAGCCGTTCTGGCCGGATGCAGCGGACAATATCCGAAATTTGTGTGAATCGAAGATTCTGGAATTGTATGGGGAGAATCCACCGGAAATTGTTGTGGCAAGAAAAGAGAAGGAACTCAAGTCTATTCTTGGCTATGGATATGGAACACTGTACAATATTGCGGAAAAACTGGTAAAAAAATCCAACTCGGACGGATATCTGGTTGGTTCCCGTGGCAGCGTCGGTTCTTCCTATGTGGCCCATCTGGTCGGCATTTCTGAAGTAAATGCATTGCCTCCACATTACAGATGTCCAAACTGTAAGCATACGGATTTTGATATTGATAAGTCAAAATATAAAGTTGGCGTCGATCTTCCGCCTATGAACTGTCCGGAGTGCGGAACACCGTATGTGCGTGAAGGGTTTGATATTCCATTTGAGGTATTTCTGGGATTCAAAGGTGATAAGGTTCCGGATATTGACCTCAATTTTTCTGGTGTTTATCAGCCAAAGGCACATGCATATATTGAGGAACTCTTTGGAAAAGGATACTGTTATCGGGCAGGAACTATTGGAACCCTGGCAGAAAAAACTGCCTATGGCTATGTTAAGCGGTACTGTGAGGATCGCGGGAAAACACTTCCGGATGCAGAGATGAATCGTCTTGCAGCCGGCTGTGTGGGTGTCAAGCGAACTACCGGACAACATCCGGCAGGCATGGTGGTTCTTCCAAAGGAGTATGAAATCTGTCAGTTTGTAGCGATCCAGCATCCGGCAAATGATCTTAATTCTCCGACAATTACCACACACTATGACTTTGGTTCTATGCACGATGTGCTGGTGAAACTTGATGTACTGGGACATGATGATCCGACCATGATCCGCATGCTGGAAGACCTGACCGGGATTGATGCCAAAACTGTTCCTCTGACGGATCCGGGGGTTATTTCCCTTTTTTCCGGAACCGAAGCACTTGGGGTTACACCGGAGCAGATTGGTTCCAATACCGGTACTTATGGGGTTCCGGAGTTTGGAACGCGTTTTGTACGGCAGATGCTGGAAGAGACTCGTCCGAGTTCTATGGAGGAATTGATACGTATTTCGGGTCTTTCACATGGTACGGATGTCTGGATTGGAAATACACAGGATATTATTAAGGAAGGTCTCGCTCCTCTTTCGTCCTGTATTTGCTGTCGTGATGATATCATGAACGCACTGATGGATTACGGTGTAGAACCGAAAATGTCCTTCGATACCATGGAATCGGTCCGAAAGGGAAAAGGGCTCAAGCCTGAGATGGAACAGGCGATGATTGAGCATAATGTACCGGAATGGTTTATCGGATCATGCAAAAAAATCAAATACATGTTTCCTAAGGGGCATGCGGTTGCCTATGTAACAATGGCACTTCGCATTGCATGGTACAAGGTATACAGACCGGCAGCATATTACTGTGCGTACTATACTGTCAGGGCAGACTGTTTTGATGCGGTTATTCTAGGAGGATCCCTTGAATCCATAAAGACTAGGTATCGTGAAATGGATGAAAATTCAAAGGATACAACGGCTAAAGATAAGGAACTGATGGTGATAATGGAACTGGTAATTGAAATGCTTTGCCGTGGCATTCGTCTGGTGCCAATTGATATTGAAAAGTCAGATGCTACCCGGTTTCAACTGCTTTCAGATACGGAAATTCTTATGCCATTTAATGCGATGCCTGGAATGGGTGAGAGTGCTGCACAGAGTATTGTAGAGGCAAGAAATGAATCGCCCTTCATTTCTGTGGAGGATTTCATCAACCGAACTAAAGTTTCACAGACCATTTGCGATATGATGAGAGATGCAGGTTGCTTTTCCAGTCTGCCTGATACCAATCAGCTGGATCTTTTCTCTCTATGAGGAAAGAAGACGGATGACAAAGGAAAATGGAACAGAACTCTATTTACGGGAGTTCTGTTCCCTCTTTTTCTGACAGATAGTTTCTCAGAAAAAGATGAAATTGCTTTCTTTTCTTAAGTCAAACGAGCAAAGAGGAAAAACATCTATTCCCTTTACACATTAAAAAATTATGAGTTATGGCAAATGTCTTTTCTTTCTGAGTGTACTCTGATAGAATAACGCATGTTGTGAAGAACAACAATTCATGAAAAGAAAGGAACTGTTACATATGGCAGCAGTTAAAGTAAAGGAGCAGGTACTGCTCCAGTATGCAGACAAGTCTGCAGATATTAGTGATTTGAATACAAAGGTTCGTCAGGCCTGGAAGGATGCTGGCAATAAAGTCGGAGATCTGAAGACGATTGAGGTGTACGTTAAGCCTGAGGAAGGAATGGCGTATTATGTCATCAACGGCGAGACTGAAGGCAGGATCGAGCTGTTCTGATCTGATCGAGGGAGACGCCCGTTGGGCGTCCTTATTTTTTTACAGGAGAAGTGATTAAAGTGCCGTTTATCAACACAAAATTCTCAGTCAGGGTATCTCAAGAGAAGAAAGAAAAAATCAGAAGGCAGCTTGGAAAAGATATCTCTGTATTTGGAAAAGATGAAAAATGGCTGATGATCGGTTTCGAGGATGGCTATGATCTGGCAATGGCCGGGGATGCTCAGACACCCTCTGCTTTTGTTTCTGTTGCACTTTTCGGAACCGCAAATTCGGCTGCCTGCGAAAAAATGACCGGAATGATCTGCAATCTGTATTCGGAGTTGCTGGGAATACCGCAGACCAGGATTTATGTTAAGTATGAGTTTGTCAGCGAATGGGGATGGAACGGTCAGAATTTCTGAAAACTGTGTTTATTCTTACCTGTTCTGCAGTTTTCAGATGGAAGACTGTACCTAAAAGCCAGAGCTTAATACTCTGGTTTTTCAGATGGATATATACATATCCTGATAAGCCGGTACGAGATACAAGGTTTAAGCACGCAGCAATTTGGCCTCATATCGCTTTCACTTCTTTTATTGAACCATGGTGATGTTATCTTTAAATGTCTAGACCATCAGTTGACCTGATTAGTCAAAAATGATATTTCCTGAAATGTCATTCGAACGGCACTTTAACAGGTAACCATGTTTCAAAGACTCACAGGCTATTAAAGAGAACAGAAGCTCCATGTAAAACTCTGACGGCTTTTTCCCTCATCTTGCTTTTCAGGAACAACTGTGTTATGATCAGAATACTGAAGGCGGCCTTGGAACAAACGGAATGCATCAGGGAGAAAGTATGAAACACATCATTTTGCTTCTGGTACTGGTTTTCCTTCTAGCGGTCATTCCGATATTTCCCCAAAGAACCACAGCTGAGGTTCTGACACCAGGAAATCCGGATTTAAACCGGTCAGAAGTTTCTTTCAAAAATCATCACACAGACGGCCTTATGTCCATGGATAGTGAAAAGGAAGAGGAAGACCGTGCAGAGGCGGTAACTGTGGAATCTGAGAATAAGGCAGTTCTGATCCATGACTATAAGGTTTTTTCAGTCGGTTTTCAGGGACTTTCCGTGGATGATGTCTACGGAAATGTCCTGTTGTTTTCTTTTACCAATCAGATGGATGAACCGCTAATGATCTCCGTTGATTATCTGCTGATTGACGGCGTTATGACTGAGCCTTTTTTTGCAGATCGTATTGAGCCGGGCGAAACGAGAACTTCACAGATTGTGATTGAATCGACAGCTAAATATATGAAGAACTGGGAACTGACAGAAGTTGTTCTGGATCTGTGGGTATATTTGCCTGAAAAGCTGTATGAAGGAGATCTGTTTCACGATGAAGTCCGTTTTCTGCCAAAGGGTGAAGATGGCGTACAAAAATGGCAGCGAGAGAACCGGAAAAATGATATTCAGCTGCTGGACAACTCGTTTGTCCGGATGCTGCTTGTGAATGCGGAACGTGGAAATGGAAATGATCTTCGACTGATTTTGTTTACAGAAGGGAAAACTGGACGAGATCTTCTTATTCGTATAGAACGGGTTTGGGTAAATGGAAAACTGTTTGAAATGTACTACACAGGTAAATGTAAACGGGAAAACAGTACTTTTTCTGCAGCGGTAATCCCGGACGGTTTGATGGAACTGATTGGCAGACCCGGAATGAATCAGATCAGGATGGCAGTCGAATATCTGGAACGAGAGGGACAGAAAGCCCGAACGTTGAAGCGGGAAACGGTGACGTTCAGCATGTGACGTCTCCGGAAACAGATAAAAAAATACTGGAAAGGCCGGAATGGCAGATGGAAAACAGAAACCTGAAAGAAACACTCAGAGCATATACGTCAGAGAATGCAAATGCAATAGATATGCTGCGTGCTTTGGAACGAGAGTATCTGTACGTTCCAATAGAAAGAGTGAAAATCGGAAAAGTGGCTGCAGATCTTCCGGTTTATATAAAACTGTCTGATGGAAGCCGATGTATTGCTGCTTTTTCATCCGATACAGTCATTGATTCGGCTTTTTATCAGAAGCATACATGGAAAAGAATGGGATACTTCGAGTTGGAAGGATTTGTACTTGAACAGCCGGAACGACACGATGTGATATTCGATCCATATTCGGAAGAACCATTTATTCTTCGTGCAAAGATGATGGAAAAGATCGCGGTTGGAAGAAATTCTGAAAAAGATACTGATGAGGATGCTACACTGGATACAGAAATAGGCTTGTATGAGAAAGCAGTGAAAAAGGCGAAAGTGCTTTTTCCGACTCACAGGTCGGTAAGACGCGTTTATGCACTCACCTATCAGGCAGGAGAGGAGAAGTCACTCTGTCTAGTGGTGGATACGGAAGAGAAGAAAGCCGAAAAAGCAGAAATAATGAAGGCATTGTTTGATGATCTGTATCGGTTGCTGGGGCCGCAGATTCCGATGATGATTCTGGATTATTCGGATCTCCGGGATGAAATCCGTTTGCTCAAGGCGACTCCGTGTTATGAAAAAAAGTGAACAGAACACTCCAATAGATAATAAACATGTTTCCGGAACACTGCCTGAAGAGGAGGAAAATCGATGCGTCCTGAAAAGAGCCGTTACTATATGAATATTGCAGCTGAAGTAGCCAGACGTTCAACCTGTTTGAGGAGACAGTATGGCGCAGTGATGGTGAAAGATGATGTGATAGTTTCAACCGGATATAACGGTGCGTGCCGTGGAGAAGCAAACTGTAGTGATCTAGGTGTGTGTGAACGTGAACGCCTTGGCGTACCGCATGGGGAACGTTATGAACTTTGTAAAGCAGTTCATGCTGAACAGAATGCGATTATAAATGGAAATCGTTCTGACATGATCGGGGCGGATCTCTATGTGTTTGGGTGGCAGGACGGGAAACCAATTGATACTGAATGCTGTCTCATGTGCCAGCGAACAATTCGAAATGCACGGATCGGGCGGGTGCTGAAAAATCAGCCGTCAACCGGAATCATTGCAGAGGAAATACTTCCATAAATGAACTTGTGCTTTGCACATACGGGCAGTGTTATTCGCAGAACTGAATGTCAGATTTTCCTAATTCATAGCGTTCGGCAGATGTTTTTCTCAAACCGGAAAAGAAAAAATTCCTGAGAAAAAAATAAATCCGTTATTACGCTGTTCTTCTCAAAAACCTTTTTAAGAAAAAGATTGACAGGAAGATAATCATGAGTTATAATCTACCCGTTGCGTAGGGGTATGGTGTAATGGTAACACGTGGGTCTCCAAAACCTTTGTTGAGGGTTCGAGTCCTTCTGCCCCTGCCAGATAAACAGCCTGATGGCTGTTTTTTATTTGCAGATATTTGGAAGAACTGTCAGAAAACCGTTTTTTTGGGTTGTCATACTGCATGAAATCAGATATAATACGCGGCAGGCGATGAATGAGATAATGCCCGATATGAATACCAGAAAGAGAAAATGAAACGCGGCTGAGAGTTCATTATGAGTATTCCGGGAAATTCACTCAGGAGCTTTTTTCCTGAGAGCAGTAGGGAAAAACGGGGAGCCCGTTACAGCCTTTGAGATCACAGACAGGTTTTGTGGTGAATTTGGGTGGTAACACGGGCCAGGCTCGTCCCTTGAGGGGACGTGCTTTTCTTTTTGGCCTGAATCTGTCCGAAACAGTTGATAAATGCAATAACAGGTCAAACTAGCCTGAAGAGGAGGAAAACATTATATGGAGATGCAGGAAGAGCTCCGTATCATTCAAAAGGAAGCTGCAGGAGAACTGGAAAAAATCTCAGATAAACCAGGTCTTGAAGAAATCCGGCTTCGTATACTTGGCAAAAAAGGTCAGCTGACGCAGATGCTCCGTTCGATGGGAAAACTGCCTCCGGAGGAGAGGCCGAAAGCAGGGCAGATGATCAATGCGGTACGGCAGAAACTGACGGAACAGATGGACGAGCTTGAAGTAAAGCTGCGCCGCAGAGAACAGGAACGGGCACTGGAACGTGAGGTCATTGATATAACAGAGCCCAGAGCCCATACGCTTTACGGTTCTAAGCATCCGCTGTCTCTGGTGGAGGATAAACTGATTTCCATCTTTACAAGTATGGGATTTGACGTGGTTGAGGGACCGGAGGTTGAACTGGACCTGTTCAATTTTGAACTTCTTAATATCCCGAAAAATCATCCTGCAAGAGATGCTCAGGATACATTTTACATTGAGGACAACATAGTTCTTCGTACACAGACAAGTGGCGTGCAGGCACACACAATGCTCGAAAGGAAACCGCCAATCCGGATCATCTGTCCCGGACGTGTATATCGGGCAGACGAGGTGGATGCCACGCATTCACCGGTTTTCCATCAGATGGAAGGACTGGTCATTGATAAGGATGTAACGATGGCGGACCTCAAGGGAACGCTTGACATTTTTGCAAAATCGCTTTTCGGAGAGGATGTTACGACCCGATTCCGTCCTTCTTTCTTTCCTTTCACAGAACCCTCTGCCGAAGTGGATCTGACCTGTATGGCGTGCCATGGAAAAGGATGCCGCGTCTGCAAGGGGACGGGATGGATTGAAGTTCTCGGTGCCGGAATGGTCAATCCGAAGGTACTCGAGATGTGCGGGATAGACAGCAGTGTATATGGTGGCTTTGCATTCGGACTCGGCATTGAGCGCATTGCGATGCTGCATTATGGGATTACGGATATGCGTTTGCTATACGAAGGCGATGTACGTTTCCTGTCTCAGTTCCGCGAGGATTGATTGGAGGAATTAAAGAATGAAAGTACCAATGCAATGGATCAAATCCTATACGGCAATTCCTATGGATGCTGATGCATTTCAGGATGCCATGATCATGCACGGAACTGGCGTTGAAGGGGTTGAGGACCAGACAAAAAATGTCAGGAATGTGGTTGTTGGAAAGATTCTCACAGTCATCCCCCATGCCAATTCAGATCATATGGTAATCTGCCAGGTAGATGTTGGAGAGCAGGAACCAGTTCAGATTGTCACTGGAGCCCCAAATGTTCATGAAGGGGATGAAGTGCCGGTAGCACTGGTTGGCGCAGAACTGCCTGGAGGGATTAAAATTAAAAAGGGAAAACTGCGTGGTGTTGATTCGTACGGCATGTGCTGCTCGGGACCTGAACTCGGTGTTCCGGAATATCTATATCCCTCTGTGGGTGATAAGGGACTCCTTGTTTTTCATGAGGACTATACGCCAGGGACGGATGTCTGCAGTATTCTCGGAATTGATGATCAGATTATTGATTTCGAGATTCTGGCGAACCGGCCGGACTGTCTGTCAGTGTGGGGGGTAGCCAGAGAAGCGGCTGTTACCGTAGGAACGTCTTTTGAAAAACCGGACATTACATTTAAAACTGTTCCGGGAAAAATGAGTGACTATGTCCGGATCGAGGTAAAGGATACAGATCTATGTCCTCGGTATGTCGGTCGCATTGTACGCAATGTCAAAATTGGTCCTTCTCCCATGTGGCTGAGAAAAGCTCTATTCGGAGCCGGAGTTCGTTCGATTAATAACATTGTAGATATTACCAATTACGTCATGCTTGAAACCGGACATCCTATGCATGCATTTGACCTTGACAAGGTGAAAAACGGACACATTATTGTCCGTAGAGCGTTCTCGAATGAGACGATTACCACCTTGGACGGGAAAGAACGTGCACTTTCACCTGATATGCTGATGATTGCTGATGAAACCAGCGCAACCGGTATTGCTGGAGTAATGGGCGGCGAAGAATCAGAAATCACCGAAGGAACGCATACTGTTCTTTTTGAGGCAGCGGCTTTTGATAGAGCCAACATTCGAATCACGACAAGAGCACTTGGCCTGCGGACTGAGGCATCCGGTCGTTTTGAGAGAGGTGTGTGTGCAGCAACCTGTCGTGAGGCGGCAGACCGTGCATGCCAGCTGGTAGACCTTCTGGATGCCGGTGAGATCATTGATGATGTATTTGACTGTTATCCAAATCCGAGACCACAGGTCAGAATTGAAGCATCAGTTGAGCGCATCAACAGGAAAATCGGAATGGACATCTCCGGTGAGGAGATGAAGGATATCCTGACCAGACTTGAAATGCAGGTTGAACTGAACGGAGATGTTCTTACGGTAGTCCCCCCGGTCTACAGGGAAGACGTGGAAAATGAAGCGGATCTCTCCGAGGAAGTTCTCAGAATTCACGGATATGAGTACATAGGCTCTACGTTGCTCCGTGGAGAAACAGCGCCAGGTTCACGAAATGCAAATATGCGTGTTACGGACCGTGTTGGCCGGTTTCTTGCCTCTAAAGGATTCTATGAGATTCGGAATTTCTCATTTATCAGCCCGAAGAGCATTGAAAAACTGAACCTTGATCAGGAAGATCCTCGCTGCAGACTGATGACGCTTCGTAATCCGCTGGGTGAGGATACCAGCGTTATGCGAACGACACTGATTCCCAGTATGCTGGGAACGGTTTCACTTAACCAGAACCGGAACAATGACCGGGCAATGCTTTATGAAATAGCCCCGGTGTTTGATGAATTCAATCGAAAGACAGGAGAACTTCCTCAGGAAATCTCAACACTTTCCATCGGTGCTTATGGTGAGGGTGTGGATTTCTTCCTTGTTCGCGATGTTGTACAGGACCTGCTGAATTCCTTTGGCATTGAGACAATGATTATCCGTGGTAAAGAGAATTATCTGCATCCTGGTCGTACAGCCTTCCTGACTGCTAATGGAGAGCGCATTGCAGTCATCGGAGAACTGCATCCCGATGTTGCAAAATCTTTTGAAATAACAAAGAGGACGGTCGTGGCGGAGATCAATCTCCGAATGGTGTGTGCACTTGAAAAAGAAGTATCTCATGTAAAACCACTTCCGAAATTTCCTGCTGTAACACGTGATCTGGCTTTGGTAATGGCGGAGAAGACGATGGTTGGCACTGTACTTGAGGTAATCAGATCAACAGGAAAACCGATTCTTTCGGATGTTCAAGTCTTTGATATCTATCGTGGTGCACCGATGATGCCAGGAACTAAATCAGTTGCATTTTCTCTGCAGTTCAGAAATCCGGACCGGACTCTTTCTGATGAGGATGTCAATCCAGTAATGCAGACGATCATGGAAGCCTGCAAGAACAGCTGCAATGCCGTTCTTCGTCTGTGATATGGACATTGTCAGAAAAATAGGGCCTGAAACGGCACGTTATGCTGTCCTTGGAGAACATCTTAGACATACGTGGTCACCGTATATTCATAACACCCTGTTTGAAGCTGCCGGTATTAATGCAGTCTATCTGCCGGTGACCATTGACCGTGAACATCTCTCATCGGCAGTAGATGTTCTCCGATACTCCTTTGACGGATTTAATGTTACGATTCCATATAAGGAGCGGATTCTTCCGTTCATAGATCATCTGGATGCCCGGGCGAAGGCGATGCAGGCAGTGAACACGGTGGAAATCCGTAATGGTCAGCTAATTGGGCATATTACAGACGGTATGGGAATGATGCGGGCTATCATGGAAAAAGGAATCTGTGTTGATGGGGTGACTGCTCTGGTTTTGGGCGGAGGGGGTGCTGCACGAGTTGCTGGATATGAAATTCTGGAGCGCGGTGGAACGGTGGTATTTGCTCTTCGGAATCCTGAAAAAGCAGAGCTGCTGTTCCACAGTTTTTCGGAAGCGTTTCCGAACGCAGGCAGTCATATCAGATGTGTTGAAATAGATAAAATCGATGGATCATTTGACCTAATAATCAATTGCACGCCTGTCGGCATGTACCCGAATATAGAATACTCACCGGTTGGCCGCAAAGTTCTGGAGCGGTCAGGCGCTGTTTTTGATGCAGTTTATAATCCCAGAGAAACCAGATTTCTTCAGACGGCACGTGAATGTGGAATTCCTGCTGTTGAAGGTTTTGGTATGCTTTATTATCAGGCCGTAGAAGCTGAGAGGTTCTGGAATCCCGGTTCTCTTCCGAGCAACTCTGTTCTGAGAGAAATATATCTCAGCCTTCTCGGCCAGATGTGACCGAAATGAAAGGTGTGTTTGGAAATGCTTCCGCTGATAGGAGTATGTGCATCACATGACACGGAGAAGAAGACATACTTTGTTCGTGCAAATTATATGGATGCTATTCTGAGAGCCGGAGGAATGCCGGTTCTGCTTCCGATGATCACCGATCCGGAAGTAATTATGGATATGGCTTCGAAGCTGGATGGCCTTTTTCTCGCAGGAGGAGGGGATGTGGATCCTGCCAGGTACGGGGAGGAGCGGATTCCTCAGTGCGGTGAGCCGGATCCGCTCCGGGATTCGTTTGAACTGAAACTGACAGAGGCAGTGCTGGCTATGGGAGATCTTCCTGTATTTGGTGTATGCCGTGGCATACAGGTTCTTAATGTAGCTCTTGGAGGAACTCTGTACCAGGATATTCCTGCACAGACAGGGGTGAATGAGCACCACATGCAGAATCCGCCGTATGATGAGCCGACCCATGTCATAGAAGTGGAAACCGGGAGTCTGATTCATCGGATACTTGGGACAGATCGATTCATGGTTAATTCAACTCATCATCAAGCTGTACATACTCCGGCGCCATCTCTGGTGGTCGATGCGCGATCACCTGAGGGAATAATTGAAGCAGTTCATTCAGCTGAGAATGAAAGGGTCTTTGGTGTACAGTTTCATCCGGAACATTTTGCCTACAAATCAGAAGGCGCTCAGGCATTGTTTAATTACTTTGTAAAATGTGCCGGAGAGATGTGAAAAAACAGGCTTCCGGAAGGAAGCCTGTTCCTGATAGACATTGATTGAAATACGGTAGTTTTCGGGTTGGAGGGTCAGAAGAATATAAAAAGTGAACCGGTAATAATATGGACGGGGGAGGAATGAATGTGTACGGACGAACAAAGGCAGCTGTACTGCTTATTCTGCTGCTTATTCTTCCGGTAATGGGATTATCCGATGCACAAACAGGTATTGTTAGAGTTTATTTAAGACGGATTGTCTCTGATTATCCTCTTGAAATCGATATGAATGGTTCTTTTACAGCTGCAGACGGTGAATTGTGGTTTGCAAGTGGAACACACTTGATGGCTGCTGTTCAGGAAGGTTCTATCTATCTTTATGGAAACAATTATACAATGAATGCCGGAAAAAGAGTAACTTTTCTCCGGACAGATACAGGTGAGGACAGTTATCTTCTTCTTGCAGGTGGAAAAAACCAATATGCCGGGGATCTGACGCTGACTATTCAGGACGGCAGAATACGGCCGGTTCTGACTCTGGATATTGAGGAATATGTACGGGGAGTTGTGCCGT
Source organism: uncultured Eubacteriales bacterium (assembly GCA_902767305.1). GTDB lineage: Bacteria > Bacillota > Clostridia > Christensenellales > Aristaeellaceae > Ventricola. The sequence goes on along the minus strand of CACXHF010000185.1, from coordinate 7,952 downwards.
ACGAACTTGGAGATGCATTTCCGCTTGAGGCACTCAAGGCACAGGCAGTAGCGGCAAGAACCTATGCACTGGCTAAAGCAGGCGGATATGCAGATTATGATGTGGAAGATACCACAAATGATCAGGTTTTCAGGGGAAGATCCTCATCGAGTCCACTCTCAGAGAGAGCAGTCAAGGAGACTGCAGGGATTATTGCTGTCAGAAACGGAAAGCCAGCGGTATGCTATTATTCCGCCAGTAATGGAGGGTGGACGGAAAACGGCCAGAATATCTGGCCTGTAAAAGACCCAGAGGCATATACTTATATGCCGGTCCATGAGGATCCGTATGATCTGAAAAATGAAAACAGCCCGATCAGGCGGTATGTGCTTCCGATAGTTCCTGATGAATCGAATGTGAATATGGAGATTCGGACGGTTTTGCAAACAGCTGCCGCTTCGGCGCTTTCTAAAAAATCACGTGAAGTCATTCCGGAACAGATCAGAATTGACAGAATTACAAAAGTCAGTCTGGGTGAACCAATGTATCCTGACTCAAAAATAGTCGGTGATTTAAATATAACCGTGAGATACTCCGTTCGTAAAGTCCTGGAGAAAAAGGAAGTACCAGTAACCACAGTAGAGCCGGCAGATCTGGATACTCAGATTTCAGCTCCGAATGTCACACCCTCTGCGGAAACGAGACAACTGGAAACATCGCGAACGGTGACGCAGTATGTTTTCTCAGAATATGAGAAAGCGTCCTCCGAACTGTTATTCAGTGTTCCATTTTTTGGTGCACTTGAGCGCGGAATGGGACTGTCGATTAATGGTACAGATAATGAACTGTTGAGTCTGTATCGGGTAGAAGACGGCTTTGTTTTTGAAACACGCCGTTTTGGACATGGAGCGGGAATGAGTCAACGTGGGGCGGAACAGATGGCAAGAGCCGAGGGGAAAAACTATCAGGAAATCCTTTCGTTTTATTATCCTGGTCTGACACTGACCAGACTCCAGTATGTATTACAGACAAGAAAGATGGAGCATGCATTTATGGCGGTGCATCCGACACCACGTCCAAGCCCCACTCCGAGACCGACACTGATGCCGCTAAATGAGAAGATGGTTCAGAAAGGCTGGTATGTAGCTGAGGTTATCAATATTGATGATGATTCATCATTGAACCTTCGTGCAGCTCCAACTCTTTCCTCTGAGGTCCGGCGGCGTCTTTACAAGTATCAAAGACTGATGGTAGAAAGCGAAACAGCTGATGGGTGGGCAAAAGTCCATACTGATGTAATAGAAGGATATGTGAGATCAGAGTATCTGCAGGCGGTTACACAATAACTGGTTAATTGTCTGTGAAACGTCTGTATGTTTCCGACACAATAGTTCCTAGTTTAGGAAAGCTGAAGTGTGCAGCTTTCAGGAAAACTGAATTTAGAGAGGATGAAAAAATGAACAAAGCAGATAATCCGGCTATGGTCATGGATCTGTATGAACTGACAATGGCAAACGGCTATTTTCTGAATGAAGAAATGAGAAATACGCGTGTGGCGTTTGATGTCTTTTATCGTCGAAATCCGGATGGTGGCGGATTTGCTGTATTTGCAGGGTTGGAACAGATAGTTTCATATATTACCAGTATGCATTTTTCCGAGGAAGATGTTGAGTATATCCGCAGTCTGAATCTGTATGATGAACGTTTTCTTGAATATCTGAAGACATTCCGTTTTCATGGAGATGTGTATGCATTTCCTGAGGGAACGATTATGTATCCCAGTGAACCGGTAATTACGATTGTTGCTGATATTGTGGAGGCGCAGATTGTTGAAACAGAAATTCTGGCGCAGTTCAATCATCAGAGTCTGATTGCAACTAAAGCCAGACGGATAGTCCGAGCAGCAAAAGGACGGCCGGTTTCTGACTTTGGGGCGAGACGTGCCCATGGTAATGATGCGACAGTTTACGGCGCAAGGGCTTGTGTAATTGGAGGTGCGTCGTCTACAGCTACCGTATTGGCCGGCGAAAAGTTTGGAATCCCTGTCAGCGGTACAATGGCTCACAGCTGGGTAATGATGTTTGATGATGAACTCAGTGCTTTCCGCACATTTGCCAATCTGTATCCGGAAAACTGTACCCTGTTGGTAGATACCTACGATGTAGTCGAATCAGGTGTACCCAATGCGATAAAGGTATTTACGGAGTTCAGAAATGCCGGAAAACCATTAACTCGCTTTGGTATCCGTATTGACAGTGGTGATCTTGCTTATCTTACAAAAAAAGCACGTGCTATGATGGATGAGGCCGGATTTCCTGATGCCAAGATTGTAATTTCCAACAGCCTTGATGAAGTGACAATTTCCTCTATTCTTGCACAGGGAGGCTGTGTGGATGCGTTTGGCGTCGGAGAGCGAATGATTACAGCAAGATCGGAACCTGTATTTGGTGGTGTTTATAAATTGTGTGCAGTCAATGATGGAAACAGGTGGAAACCACGCATTAAGATTTCAGACACAGTTGAAAAAACCACCAATCCCGGACTGAAAAAGGTGTATCGGATTTATGACGGAAATGGAATGGCAGTTGCTGACCTGATTACCAAAGCCGGAGAAACGATCAATGTATCAGAAAAATATCGATTTGTTGATCCGGAACGTCCGTGGAAGCTTCTGTTTTTTGAAAATTGTACAGCTAAAAATCTTCAGACGCAGGTAGTCAAAAATGGTGAGAGATGCTATGTGACGCAGTCTGTAATGGAAATTGCAGAATATGTGAGACAGCAGCTTTCACATGAAATCTGGATGGAAGAACAGCGATTTGAAAATCCACATCCACATTATATAGATATGAGTCCAGAATACTATGAAATGAAAATGCAGATGCTGAGTCATAATGGGAGGTTGCCGGAATGATCTTCGATGCAGTAGCTGTTCGTGATAAATTGGTAAATCAGATAAAAGAATGTGCACGTGAACAGGGGTTTAAACGGGTTGTTGTAGGGATCTCCGGAGGAAAAGATTCTACTGTGACGGCAGCACTTTGTGCGAGAGCTCTGGGTGCGGAAAATGTATATGGTGTTATGATGCCAGATGGTACCCAGGCAGATCTGGGAGACAGTTATGCAGTCTGTCAAGCTCTTCATATTCCGTATAAGACAATGAATATCGGGAAGATGCATGCGGGTCTAAAGGAAGAATCAATGTCTGAAGCAGGAGAAGAATTTGTCATTCCTTTTTCAAGGGAAAGTGATATCAATGTCGGACCGAGACTCAGAATGACCATGCTGCGATATGTGACGCAAGCCCTTGGCGGCCGTTTGGCAGGCACTGGGAACCTGTCTGAGAGAACAGTAGGATATTGCACAAAAGATGGCGACACTTCCTGTGATTTCGGTGTGCTGGGTTTTCTTACCAGTGTTGAAGTGGTAGAGGTTGGACTAACAATGCCAGAGCTTCCGGAATGGCTGGTCAGGAAGACACCGACTGACGGACTCTCCGGAATGAGTGATGAGGAAAAAATGGGTGTATCTTATACAGATATTCATCATTATATTCGAGAAGGTACCTGCGGAAAGCCTGATGTGGATGAAAAGATTGCAGGAATGGAAAGGAGAAACCGGCATAAGCTGATGTTGCCGCCGATCCTGAATCCGTTTGAATGAGCAAGAAATACGGAGTGTCCTGTAAAAAACGAATTCCAGTTATTATAAAATGGAATAAGGTTTTGCAGGACAGATCCGGGAATGTGAGAATCAGAGATGAGTGGATTAGTGTTTGCTGGAGCATTTAACCCGCCGACGGTTGCACATACACGGCTTGCGCAAACTGCACTTGAACAGACTGGCAGCGACTATGTTACATTTGTTCCTTCAAAGCAAACGTATATCAGAGACAACCAGCGAAAAAGTTACGCCATTTCGAATGAAGAAAGGCTTGATTTCCTTCATAAATTGGCCGGAAGCAGGCCGTGGATGCGGGTGTCTGATTATGAAATCTGCCAGAAGGAGCAGCCAAGGACATACTTGACATTGAAGGCATTGCGTGAAATGGGGGACAGCGGATCACTTCTGATCGGTACAGATAAGCTTTCTGAACTTGAACATGCTTGGCGTTATGTTCCGGAAATTGCGAATGAGTTTGGAATTGTTTGCATGGAGCGGGAGATGGATGATGCAACTTTGATTATAAGAAACAGTCCGTTTCTTCAGTCGCTTTCGGAACATATCCGAATTGTAAAAACTCCAGATACATATCGTTTTGCTTCCTCGACAAAAGTCAGGAATTGTTTCTTTGAAATAGAAGAGCGGCTAAATATGTTACAGGATATGCTTGAACCTGAAATCTATGATCAGTACGTTGGAGGATTGCTGTCCGGAATGCAGATACAGTCGTTTTAATCAGGATGCAACTGAGAATTACAGAAAAAAGCAGGTTTGAAGGCTGAATTACTATATGATTTCCGTAAAAATTTCCATAAAACAAGTAAAAGGCCTTGAAAAGCAGGATAGAAATGAGTACAATAGCATAGGATTTGGACAGATTCGTGTCCAAATATCTGAATGCAACATGTAAATAGGAGGAGATTCCCATGGTTAAAGTTGCTATTAATGGTTTTGGCCGTATCGGTCGTCTGGCTTTCCGTCAGATGTTTGATGCCGAAGGTTATGATGTTGTTGCGATTAATGATCTGACCAGTCCTAAGATGCTGGCTCATCTGCTTAAGTACGATACGGCTCAGGGCCCTTATAAATATAAGGACAGCGTAAGCTTCAAGGAGCCGGTATTTGAGGAAGACGGCAAGACTGTAAAGGTTCCGGGTTCCATCACTGTAAATGGTAAGGAAATCACGATTTATGCAGAGCCGAAGGCTGCTAACCTCCCTTGGGGTAAGCTGGATGTCGATGTCGTGCTTGAGTGCACCGGTTTCTATACAAGCAAGGCTAAGGCACAGGCTCATATCGATGCCGGCGCTAAGAAGGTTGTTATTTCTGCTCCTGCTGGTAACGACCTGCCGACCATCGTGTTCTCTGTTAACGAGAATGTTCTGACGCCGGAAGATAAGGTTATTTCTGCTGCTTCCTGCACTACCAACTGCCTGGCTCCTATGGCGAAGGCCTTGAATGACAAGTATCCTGTCGTTTCTGGTATTATGACCACTGTTCATGCGTATACTGGTGACCAGATGATTCTGGACGGCCCGCATCGTAAGGGTGACCTCCGTCGTGCCCGTGCTGGCGCTGCCAATATCGTTCCTAACAGCACTGGTGCTGCTAAGGCAATCGGCCTTGTAATTCCTGAGCTGAATGGCAAACTGATTGGTTCTGCTCAGCGTGTTCCTGTTCCGACTGGTTCCACCACGATCCTGGTTGCTGTTGTTAAAGGCAAGGACGTTACCGTTGATTCGATCAATGAGGCTATGAAGGTTCGTGAGTCTGCCTCTTTCGGTTACAACACCGATGCGATCGTTTCCTCTGATGTTATTGGCATGACCTATGGCTCTCTGTTCGATGCCACCCAGACCATGGTGACCAAGATCGATGATGACACCTATCAGGTACAGGTCGTGTCTTGGTATGACAATGAGAACAGCTACACCAGCCAGATGGTCCGTACCATCAAGTATTTTGCAGAGCTGAAATAATTAAGACGTAAAGCTTTGCTGACATTCAAGAAATTGGATGGATATGCCCAGATGTAAAAAAGTTCTAGCACCGTAGTACTGAACGGATGTTCAGAAACGGTCGTGATAAACATTTTCCCCGCTTTCTATCGGGATACCGGAGAAGAAAGCGGGTTTTTTTTATATATTTTGACTTCTGCACATTTTCAAGTTTTATTGGTTCGAATGAGGATTTGTATCAGTCTGTTGGTTCATGAAAAACCCCTGCTCACTGCATTTTTCGGTTGACGGATATTTGGAGAAAGTGATATACTAACTTTCGATAGTTTATTCGAAAAGGATATGTCTTTATGGATTTTTTCAAACCGCAGGAGAATCTTGTTCGAGAGACAAAGCGGATTGCAATAGGTTGTGGAATCTGCCTTGCAATTATGCTGGCAGTGTATATTTTGATTGGTAAATTTTCTGTTGGTGTTCTGCTTGGCGGTATTATTGGTACTGGCTATGCAGTATTTAATTTTTTTCAGTTGGGAATGACGATTCAAAAGGCAACGGCGACCATGAATCCGGATCTTGCCGCAAAGCAGATGCGTACTTCTTACAGCATCCGGATGGCCGGACTGTTTCTGATTTGCGCGGCTTGTTTTGTTATTCCCTTTCTGGAAGGGATTCCTTGTATGATTGCTATGCTGTTTCCGCGGCTGACAATTCTTGTTCTATCAATGACCGGCCATATTCACGACTGAGTGGTTTCGATCAGGCGGATAGCCCGATCATTTTTTAACGCAGGAGGTACTGTCGTATGGATGTCCAGATTTCAGGTCCCAGAATATTGCTTTCCATTCCTCAACTGGGTGGATTTGTACTGACAGAGAGTGTAGTGACGACGTGGATTGTCATGCTGGTTCTTGTTCTGATCTGCCGTTTTTTGACTAAAAACTTGGAAGTCCGTCCGACAAGGAAGCGGCAGGTGATTGCTGAATGGATGGTTACCAGCATTCAGGGGCTGGTAAAAAATGATATGGGTCCCAGATTTGTTGAGACCAATTATGTTCCGTTTATCGGTGCACTTTTTGCTCTTTCAGCAGGCTGCAGCATTTCGAGCGTATTCGGTGCAAAAGCACCGACCAGTGATCTTTCCACTGTGCTTGGATGGGCGGTAGTTGTGTTTATCCTGATTACCTATAATAAAATCCGGTCGGGCGGTATTGGCGGTTATTTGAAGAGCTTTACAGAGCCCGTTTTTGTCATGACACCAATGAATCTGATCTCGGAGGTGGCAACACCGCTATCCATGACGTTCCGTCACTTTGGTAATATCGTGAGTGGTACAGTAATTACTGCACTGATTTACGGTGGACTTGCGGCACTTTCTCATGGGGTTCTCGGACTGATTCCGGGAGCAGTAGGTGGATTTCTTTCTCAGATACCGCTATTCCAGTTTGGTCTGCCGGCAGTCCTTTCTCTTTACTTTGATTTCTTTTCCAGCTTCATGCAGGCGTTCATTTTCTGTACGTTAACCATGGTTTATGTTGGAGGCGCAGCGGGGGATTGATCTGCTGGATGTTGTATGAATACGCCTGAGGCGTTTCAGATAAAAGTGTAATCAATAATTCTTCTAGGAGGTATTTGTTATGGATACTCAGACTACTATGATTCTTGCAAAGGCAATAGTTGCCGGTCTTTCTGCACTTGGAGCCGGCTGCGGCATGAGCGGCGGCATCGGACCTGGTATTGGCGAAGGTTATGCGGTTGGTAAGGCGATTGAATCCATGGCACGTCAGCCTGAAATGAGAGGAACTCTGACAACAACTATGTTTATGGGCTGTGCTGTTGCAGAAACTACCGGTATTTACAGCTTGATTATTGCATTGATTCTGATTTTCGCCAATCCTCTTATCGGCTACTTTAATTTTTGATAATCAGTTGCCGAAACAGAAAGGAGGGGGCTTTCCTTGGAGTCCCAGCAATTAGTTTCAATTGCCCCTTGGACGCTCATCTTCCAGATCTGCAACCTTCTTCTTCTAGTTTTTCTCTTTAAGAAATTCCTGTTCAAACCTGTGACGGAGATATTGGAAAAGCGGAAAGCGGAAATAGACGAGCATTACGTGGAAGCGGAAAAAGCAGAGTCGGATGCGAAGACACTCAAGGCGGATTATGAACTGAAAATGGCTGATGCACGTGCAGAGGCTGACCGTGTTATCAAGACGGCAACGGACAGTGCCAATGCGATTTCTGAATCGATTGTCAACGATGCACGTAATGAAGCAGCACAGCTGAAACGCAGAGCAGAAAGCGAAATTGAGCTCGAACGGCGCAGGGCGTTTGATGAGGTAAAAGGAGAGCTTGGTG